>NZ_JBWKZU010000004.1:0-158238 GCF_059424825.1 Acidovorax sp. GW101-11A03
AGGGTACGGTGCAGCGCATCATCGACGCTGCCGGTGCGCAGGGCGGCATCGTGGTGATGGATGAGGCCTACCAGCCCTTTGCCAGCCGCACCTGGATCGACCGCATGCGCGCCGAGCCCGCGCGCAACGCGCATGTGCTGCTCATGCGCACGCTCAGCAAGTTTGGCCTGGCAGGCGTGCGCCTGGGCTACCTCATCGGGCCGTCGGCGTTCGTGAGCGAGATCGACAAGGTGCGCCCGCCCTACAACGTGAGCGTGCTCAACTGCGAGGCCGCGCTGTTTGCGCTGGAGCACGCCGACGTGTTTGCCGCCCAGGCGGCCGAAATCCGTGCCGAGCGTACCCAGGTGATCGCAGCCTTGCGCCAGATGCCCGGTGTCGAAAAATGCTGGGACAGCGAGGCCAACATGATCCTCATCCGCGTGGCGGATTCCGCCAAGGCGTACGAGGGTATGAAAACCCGCAAGGTCCTCGTCAAGAACGTTTCTACAATGCACCCATTGCTGGCCAACTGCCTGCGCCTCACGGTAGGCGCCGCCTCCGACAACGCGCAGATGCTGGCCGCCCTGCAAGCCTCCCTATGACTTCCTCTGCACTCGTCCCCTCCGCTCCATCGGCCGACCCGATGGCCGACCGCATCGCCGAGGTCAGCCGCAACACCGCCGAGACGCGCATCAGCGTGCGCATCAACCTCGACGGCACCGGCCAGGCCAAGCTGCACACCGGCATCGGCTTCTTCGACCACATGCTCGACCAGATCGCCCGCCACGGGTTGATCGACCTCGACATCGACTGCGAGGGCGACCTGCACATCGATGGTCACCACACGGTGGAAGACGTGGGCATCACCCTGGGCCAGGCGTTTGCACGTGCCGTGGGCGACAAGAAGGGCATTCGCCGCTACGGCCATGCCTACGTGCCGCTGGACGAAGCGCTGTCGCGCGTGGTGGTCGACTTCTCGGGCCGCCCGGGCCTGCACATGGACGTGAAATTCACAGCGGGCAGCATCGGCCAGCTCGACACGCAGCTGGTCTACGAGTTCTTCCAGGGTTTTGTGAACCACGCGGGCGTGACGTTGCACATCGACAACCTCAAGGGCGTCAATGCCCACCACCAGTGCGAGACGATCTTCAAGGCCTTCGGGCGCACGCTGCGCGCGGCGCTGGAACGCGACCCGCGCTCGGCCGGTGTCATCCCGTCCACCAAGGGTTCCTTGTGATTTTTATGCATCAAATCGGGCCTCTGCGCCTGATGGGTAAGCGCTAGCAGCTATGAATATGGAAGCAAAAACAGTGGTCGTCGTGGACTACGGCATGGGCAACCTGCGCTCGGTGTCGCAGGCTGTGCAGGCCGCCGCCCAGGGCACGGGCTGGACGGTGCGGGTTACACAGCGCCCGGAAGACGTGCGCGCCGCAGCACGCGTGGTGCTGCCCGGCCAGGGCGCGATGCCCGACTGCATGCGCGAGCTGCGCGAGTCCGGCCTGCAGGAATCGGTGCTTGAAGCCGCTGCCAGCAAGCCCCTTTTTGGTGTGTGTGTGGGCATGCAGATGCTGCTGGACCACAGTGCCGAAGGCGACACCCCAGGCCTCTCCCTGATCCCTGGCGACGTGCGCAAGTTCGACCTGGCGGGCCGTACCCAGGCTGATGGCAGCCGCTTCAAGGTGCCCCAGATGGGCTGGAACCAGGTGCGGCAGATGGAACACGCGGGGGCTGTGCACCCCGTGTGGGCCGGTGTGCCCGACAACAGCTACTTCTACTTTGTGCACAGCTTCTATGCCGTGCCGCAAAACCCCGCCCACTGTGCGGGGCAGGCAGACTACGGCGGTGTTTTCGCTGCGGCCATTGCACGCGATAATATTTTTGCGACGCAATTCCACCCGGAGAAAAGCGCGGAACATGGCCTGGCCCTGTACCGCAACTTTCTGCACTGGAATCCCTGATTCTTTTCTTCTCCACCTTTCCTCCTCAACCACCCCGTTCGGGCAGCGCCGAGATTTGGCCGATCCCCTGAACCCCACCACCATGCTGCTCATCCCCGCCATCGACCTCAAAGACGGCCACTGCGTACGCCTCAAGCAAGGCGATATGGACCAATCCACCACCTTTGGCGAAGACCCCGCCGCCATGGCGCGCAAGTGGGTGGATGCGGGCGCACGCCGCCTGCATCTGGTGGACCTCAATGGCGCCTTCGCGGGCACGCCCAAGAACTACGGCGCCATCAAGTCCATCCTGAAAGAGGTGGGCGACGACATCCCCGTGCAGCTGGGCGGCGGTATCCGCGACCTGGACACCATCGAGAAGTACATCGACGGCGGCCTGCGCTACGTGATCATCGGCACGGCAGCCGTGAAGAACCCCGGCTTCTTGAAGGATGCCTGCAGTGCCTTCGGCGGCCACATCATCGTGGGCCTGGACGCCAAGGAAGGCAAGGTCGCCACCGACGGCTGGAGCAAGCTCACCGGCCACGAAGTCGTGGACCTGGCCAAGAAGTTCGAGGACTGGGGCGTTGAATCCATCATCTACACCGACATTGGCCGCGACGGCATGCTCTCGGGCATCAACATCGACGCCACCGTCAAGCTGGCCCAGGCGCTGACCATCCCCGTGATCGCCTCGGGCGGCCTGTCGAACATGGCTGACATCGAGCAGCTGTGCGCGGTGGAAGGTGAAGGCGTCGAAGGCGTGATCTGCGGCCGCGCGATCTACAGCGGCGACCTGGACTTTGCCGCTGCGCAAGCGCGGGCTGACGAGTTGAATGGGTAACAACCCCCGGGGCGGCAGCGCCGCCCCATTGGACATCTGACATGCTTGCCAAACGCATCATTCCCTGCCTCGACGTCACCGGAGGCCGCGTGGTCAAGGGCGTCAACTTTGTCGAACTGCGCGACGCGGGCGACCCGGTCGAGATCGCTGCGCGGTACAACGCGCAGGGCGCCGACGAACTCACGTTTCTGGACATCACCGCCACCAGCGATGGCCGCGACCTGATCCTGCACATCATCGAGGCCGTGGCCAGCCAGGTGTTCATTCCCCTGACCGTGGGCGGCGGCGTGCGCACCGTGGAAGATGTGCGCAGGTTGCTCAATGCGGGTGCCGACAAGACCAGCTTCAACTCGGCCGCCATTGCCAACCCCGACCTGATCAACGCCGTGTCGGCCAAGTATGGCGCGCAGTGCATCGTGGTCGCCATCGACGCCAAGCGCCGCCAGGGCGACGACCTGGCCGCGCGCGGCGAGGGCTGGGATGTGTACAGCCACGGCGGGCGCAAGAACACCGGCCTGGACGCCATCGCCTGGGCCACCGAAATGGCGCGCCGGGGTGCGGGCGAAATCCTGCTGACCAGCATGGACCGTGACGGCACCAAGTCCGGCTTTGACCTGGCCCTGACGCGTGCCGTGAGCGATGCCGTGAGCGTGCCCGTGATCGCTTCGGGCGGCGTGGGCAACCTCGACCACCTGGCCGATGGCGTGCAGCAGGGCGGGGCGGATGCGGTGCTGGCCGCCAGCATCTTCCACTACGGCGAATACACGGTGGGCCAGGCCAAGGCCCGCATGGCTGAGCGCGGTATCCCCGTACGGCTGTGATGGCTGTTCCGTTCGCAGGCCTGCGCCGGCTGCTGACGGTGGCGTTGGCTGGCGCGGCCACGGCGCTGCCTGCTGCGGCCCAGGTGCCACCCCCGTCGTACGCGAGCTTTTCCGAGCGCCTGCCTTGTGTGCACCGCATTGGCCGGTGTTTTGACGCCACCATCGGCGGCAAGCCGGTGGAGGTGATTGCCGACAAGGCCGAATTCGACAAGCTCAAGGCCCTGCTGCAAACGCTCAACAGCAATGTGCGCGATGTGCACTGGGTCGTGCGCGACCCCGTGCCGGGCGCCCAGGCGCTGGACGTGGCAACCCGCGCCACCACCCTGGGCCTGCCCCATGTGGGGGACGAGAAGGAAGAGCCCGACGTGATCGTCTATGCCCTGGATGGCCAGGACCTGGAGAGCGAGTCCGAACTGGTGGCGAATTCCAGCGTGCGCATCAATGGCCAGCCGGTGGTGACGCAGCAGGAAACCCTCACGCAAGACTTCCTGCCCCCGGGCCGCTACGCCTTCGCCATCAAGTACCTGGGCCGCAAGAACTGGGACCGCAAGTGGGTCTTCCTGACGGTCGCGCGGTGAGTGAGGAAAATCGGCTTCTCCGCGCTCTGGGTAAGCGTTTATAGCTATTGTTTTTGAGTGGATGTGCGGCAGGCAGCGCGGCAGCGCCAAGGGCCGCGTACCCACAGCCCGGTGGATTTCTATTGCTCATTTTTTAGTAGCTGCTTGCGCATGGTGGTCGCGCCCAAAGGGCCAAAATGACCTCAAACCCGCACCCTGGGCGCACGGGCTCTCCAGGCAAATCGCCGACAATCCCCGCCATGAACTGGCTCAACGAAGTGAAATGGGATGCGCAGGGCCTGGTGCCCGTGATTGCGCAAGAGCAGGGCACGGGCGACGTGCTGATGTTTGCCTGGATGAACCGCGAAGCACTCGAAAAAACGGCCGAACTCGGCCGCGCCGTGTACTTCAGCCGCTCGCGCGGCAAGCTGTGGTTCAAGGGCGAAGAGTCGGGCCATGTGCAGACGGTGCATGAGATCCGCCTCGACTGCGACAACGACGTGGTGCTGCTCAAGGTCACCCAGCTGGGCCACGAACCCGGCATTGCCTGCCACACCGGCCGCCACAGCTGCTTTTTCAGTGTGCTCAAGGACGGCGCCTGGACGCCGGTCGATCCGGTCTTGAAAGACCCCGAATCCATCTACAAGTAAGCCCCATGAGTTCCAACGATTCCCTCGCCCCCGCGTCGCAAGACGCGCTCGCGCGTTTGGCCGCCGTCATTGAAAGCCGCAAGCCGGCCAACGGTGGCGACCCCGAGAAGAGCTATGTCTCGCGCCTGCTGCACAAAGGGCCGGACGCGTTCCTCAAGAAGATCGGCGAAGAGGCCACCGAGGTGGTGATGGCGGCGAAGGACGTGGACCATGGTGCGGACAAGTCCACGCTGGTGTACGAGGTGGCCGACCTGTGGTTCCACTCCATGGTGGCGCTGGCCCACTACGGTCTTGCGCCCGCCGATGTGCTGGCCGAGCTGGAGCGCCGCGAAGGCACCAGCGGCATTGAGGAAAAAGCCTTGCGCAAGGCGGATGCGCGTGCCAGCCAGGAGGGTTCTTCATGAGCGATATCGTCGATGTGCAGACCAACGACCAGAAGGCCCAGAGCCTCAAGAACATCGGCTGGGTCAGCTATGTGCTGCACCTCATCGTGGCCGTGGGAGCGGTGCTGCCGGGTACGCAGGCCAGCGCACTGCTGCTGGTGATTGCGCTGGTGATCGATCTGGTCAAGCGCGGTGATGCAGAGGGCACCTGGCAGGCCAATCATTTCTCGTGGCGCATTCGCTCGACGATCTGGGTGGGCGTGCTGTACATCGTGACTGCGCCCCTGTGGCTGCTGCTGATTGCGCCGGGCTGGATTGCCTGGGGCATCATTTCGCTGTGGTTCCTGTACCGCATCGTGCGCGGAATGCTGGCCATGAGCAACAACCGGGCGGTCGATGCCTGAAGCCCCCGCAGCGCCGCTGTCGCGCCTGAACCTGGCCTTGCAGGGCGGTGGTTCGCACGGCGCGCTGACCTGGGGCGTGCTGGACGCGCTGCTCGAAGACGGGCAGTGGCACTTTGACGGCGTGAGCGGTACCAGCGCTGGCGCCATGAATGCCGTGGCCCTGGCATACGGTTTTGCCAAAGCCGCCAAGGAGCACAAAGACCCGCATGAGGCGCACCAGGCTGGTTGCCAGCAGGCGCGCGATACCCTCACCCGCCTGTGGGAGGGGGTGGGCACGCTGGGCAGCCTGATGTGGGGCTCGCCCCTGTCGGCCGCCAACCCGATGATGGGGTTGATGCGCCAGTGGCTCTCGCCCTACCAGACCAATCCGCTCGATATCAACCCGCTGCGCCGCTTGCTGGAGCGCGAGGTGGACTTTGACCTGCTGTGCTCCGAGCGCCGCGCCATCACTGCTGCGGGTGGGCCCAAGGTGTTTGTCTGCGCCACCAATGTGCGCACCGGGCGCGGCGAGATCTTCTCGGGCCCCCGCCTCAGCGCCGATGCGGTGATGGCCTCGGCCTGCCTGCCGCTGCTGTTCAAGGCGGTGGAGATCGACGGCCAGCACTATTGGGACGGCGGTTATTCAGGCAACCCGGCGCTGCACCCGCTGATCTACCAGACCGAAACCTCTGACATCCTGCTGGTGCAGATCAACCCCATCGAGCACCTGGAGCTGCCCCATTCCGGCCCTGAGATCATGGAGCGCATGAACGAGGTCACCTTCAACGCCAGCCTGCTGGCCGAGATGCGCGCCATCGAGTTCGTGCGCCGTCTGCTGGCCGAGGGCAAGCTGGACCCGCGCCGCTACAAGAGCGTGCGCATGCACCGCATCGACGGCGGTGCCGTGCTCGCGCCCTTTGGGGCCGACAGCAAGACCCGCGCGGACCTGCCTTTTGTGCGCAAGCTGTTCGCCCTGGGCCGCACGGCGGGCCAGGAATGGCTGCAGGCGCACCGCAAGGACGTGGGCGTGCGGCCCACCATCAAGATCGCTGAAAATGCGTGATGCTCCCCCTGAGCCGCTGCGCGCCTTCCCCCTCGCCTTCGGGAGGGGGACGCCGCCCGTGGCCTGGCAAAGCCAGTTCCACGGTGGCGCTGGCTTGGGGCGCGCCGGTTGCGACGGCTTTGGGTGGTGAGAAGCGGCCGGTGAACCATTAACTTCGTTCTGACATTTTTCCCATGCACGATCCGAACTGCCTCTTCTGCAAAATCATCGCGGGCCAGATTCCTTCGAAGAAGGTCTATGAGGACGAAGAAATCTTCGCCTTCCACGACATCCACCCCTGGGCGCCGGTGCACTTTTTGATGGTCCCCAAGCTGCATATCCCTTCGATGGCCCAGGTCACTGCCGAGCATGCGGGCGTGCTGGGGCGCATGATGGCGCTGGCCCCGAAGCTGGCGCTGGAACAAGGCTGCAACCCGTACCCCGAGGGTGGCTTTCGCGTCGTGGTAAACACGGGTCTGGAAGGCGGGCAGGAAATCCACCACCTGCACATTCATGTGATGGGCGGCCCCCGTCCGTGGCTCAAAGGCTGACCCAGACTGACGGCGCAAGCCGGTAGTTTCCCGCTGGGGAGCGCGTGCGCCGAACTCCGGTCACAGCCCCCGTCTAAAATGGTTGCAATTCGTTAGGAGATATTCCATGGGCTCTTTTTCCATCTGGCACTGGCTGATCGTGCTGCTGATCGTTGTGATGGTGTTCGGCACCAAGAAGCTCAAGAACATGGGCTCCGACCTCGGAGGCGCCGTGAAGGGCTTCAAGGACGGCATGAAGGACGGCTCTTCCTCCGACACCGCCGCAACGCCCCCGGCCGGCCAGGTGGCCAACAGCCAGGCCGCCGACAAGACCACCATCGATGTTGAAGCCAAGCAAAAAAGCTGAGCCGGCGTGTCTGCTGACCTGCACACGCTGTACTCTGTTGTGCCTTTGCGCCTGATCCATCCATGATTGATATCGGCCTGTCCAAGATGGCGCTGATCGGCGCCGTGGCGCTGATCGTCATCGGCCCCGAAAAGCTGCCGCGCGTGGCCCGCACCGTGGGCACGCTGCTGGGCAAGGCCCAGCGCTACGTGTCCGACGTGAAGGCCGAGGTCAACCGCTCCATGGAGCTGGACGAACTCAAGAAGATGAAGGACACGGTGGAGAACGCGGCGCGTGATGTGCACAACTCCATCCAGACCAGCGCCAGCGAGTTCGAGAAGGACTGGGCCGAAGCCACCGACACGGCCAGCGCGGCCCTGAACGAGCAGACCACCGTGGTGCCTGCCTACAAGCACCCGGGCAAGAACTGGCGCCTCAAGCGCGGCGCTGTGCCCCAGTGGTACAAGGCCAAAAGTGGTGTGCGCACCAAGGCGCAGTCGGGCGCTGCGCGCGTGGCCCGCTTCCGTCCCCAGAAATTCCATTGACGATGGCGCCGCGCGGCCCCCTGTGCGCGGCGCTGCATGGGCGCCCGGTGCGCCCCTGAAAACCCACCATGTCCGACACCCCCACCAAAGAAGACGAACTGGCCGGCACCGAGCAGCCGTTTGTGCAGCACCTGATGGAGCTGCGCGACCGGCTGGTCAAGGCGATCATCGCCATCGCCATTGCGGCGGCGATCCTGTTCTTCTTCCCCGGCCCCGGCGCGCTCTACGACTTCCTGGCGGCGCCCCTGGTGGCGCACCTGCCCAAGGGGGCCACGCTGATCGCCACCTCGGTGATTTCGCCGTTCATGGTGCCGCTCAAGATCTTGCTGATGTCGGCCTTCTTGCTGGCGCTGCCGTTTGTGCTGTGGCAGGTGTGGGCCTTTGTGGCGCCCGGCCTGTACTCGCACGAGAAGAAGCTGGTGCTGCCGCTGGTGATCTCCAGCACATTGCTGTTCTTCGTCGGCGTTGCGTTCTGCTACTACCTCGTGTTTGGCCAGGTGTTCGCGTTCATCCAGAGCTTTGCGCCCAAGAGCATCACGGCTGCACCTGATATCGAGGCCTACCTGAGCTTTGTGCTCTCGATGTTTCTGGCCTTTGGCCTGGCGTTCGAGGTGCCGATCGCTGTGGTGGTGCTGGCCCGCATGGGCGTGGTCAGCGTGCAGAAGCTGCGCGAGTTCCGCGGCTATTTCATCGTGATCGCGTTTGTGATCGCCGCCATCGTCACGCCGCCCGATGTGGTGTCGCAGCTGTCGCTGGCCATCCCCATGTGCATCCTGTACGAGGTGGGCATCTGGGCCGCGCAGATCTTCATCAGGCACACCAAGGCGCCGGAAGAAGCGGAAGAGTCCGCATCGGCTTCCTGATTCTTTCCCTGGCTTTCTGAAGCGTTTGTTCGTGCTGGCGGCGCGCAATGCACCAGCGGGGCAGGGCCATCAACAGCGAGAGAACCTGGTCTGCGCTTCTTGCGCGATCCTAATGGCCAGTTTCATGGGTGAAATTGGCTGCTTTCGCGCATCCATAAACGGATAGCTGCTATATTTTGTGTAGCGTTTTGGTGCGCTGATGGTATGGCTGTGACCACCTGTGCGACAGTGGGCGCCTTGGCGCGAAGCGAGCCCGAGGGCCCGCCCGCCACCTCTCCGTTTACCGCCGGATGTTCCGCTGCTGCGGCCGGGGGCGCACGCCGGGGTTGATGCTCAGCTCCACCAGCTTGTCCCCCCGCTGCACGTTGAAGGCCGAACTGGTACCCGGCTTGAGGGCGGCCACGGCGCTCAGCAGCTCGGACACATTGCCCACGTTCTTGCCATCCACCCGCACGATCACATCGCCGGGTCGCATGCCGGCCTGGGCGGCGGGGCCGTCCTGCAGCACGCCGGTGATGATCACGCCCTCGGTGGCCTTCTTCACGCCAAAGGTTTCGGCCAGCTCGGGCGAGAGCTCGTTGGGCTCCACACCGATCCAGCCGCGTTTGACCTGGCCGTCCTTCACGATACCGTCGAGCACCATGCGCGCCGTGGACACCGGAATGGCAAAGCCAATGCCCATGCTGCCGCCCGAGCGCGAGTAGATCGCGGTGTTGATGCCCATCAGGTTGCCGTTCACGTCCACCAGTGCGCCGCCCGAGTTGCCGGGGTTGATGGCCGCATCGGTCTGGATGAAGTTTTCAAACGTGTTGATGCCCAACTGGCTGCGGCCCAGCGCGCTCACGATGCCGCTGGTCACGGTCTGGCCCACGCCGAAGGGGTTGCCGATGGCCAGCACCTGGTCGCCCACGTCCAGGCCGTCGGAATTGCCCAGCACGATCACGGGCAGCTTGTCGAGTTCGATCTTGAGGATGGCCAGATCGGTGTCGGGGTCGGTGCCGATCACGCGCGCACGGGCGCGGCGGCTGTCGGTGAGAGTGACTTCAATCTCGTCAGCACCCTCGACCACATGGTTGTTGGTGAGGATGTAGCCATCGGGGCTCACGATCACGCCGCTGCCCAGGCCTGCCTGGGCCTGGCTGCCCTGGTCGCCAAAGAAGAACTGGAACCAGGGGTCGTTGCTGCGCGGGTGGCGCACTTCCTTGCTGGTGTTGATGCTGACCACAGCGGGCGCGGCCTTGCGCGCTGCAGCACTGAAGCTGCCCGCTGCGGGCTGGGAGGGCGGCGTGGCGGGCGCTTCCAGCAGCGCAATACCGGCCCCGGAGCGTGTGGTGCCCCGGCCCAGCCAGTCGGGTTGCAGGGTGGCAACAACAAAATAGGCCGCAACGAACACCGTCACGGTCTGGGAAAACAGCAGCCAGAGTCGTTTCATGAAATTCACGTCCCGATGAACGTACAGGTGGTGGGTAGGGAGGGGCCGGGGGGGCTTGCACCAGGGCAGCGCCAGGCCGTCTCCCTGGGCGGCATTGTCCCCCATGTGGGGGCATGGGCTGCGCGCGACAATAGCGGCATGAGCATTTCACGCCACCAACTTTTGCAGGCATTCGACGGCCTGCTGCAGCCCGAACGCTTCAAGGACTACGGCCCCAACGGCCTGCAGGTCGAGGGCAAGGCCGAGATTCAGCGCGTGGTGAGCGGCGTGACCGCCAGCCGTGCCCTGATCGAGGCTGCGATTGCGGCCCGCGCAGACGCCATCTTTGTGCACCACGGCTTGTTCTGGCGTGGGCAGGATGGCCGCATCACGGGCTGGATGAAGCAGCGGCTGCAACTGCTGCTGGCGCACGACATCAACCTGTTTGCCTACCACCTGCCGCTGGATGCCCATGCCGAACTGGGCAACAACGCGCAACTGGGCCGCGTGCTGGGTTTTGCCGCCGATGCGCGGTTTGGCGAACAAGACCTGGGCTTCTCCGCCCCAGCGGTTTTTGACGACGGCCAGGCCCTGGCCGACCATGTGGCGCAGGCGCTGGGCCGCGCCGTGACGCTGGTGCAGCCCGAGCCGGACGGCGCTCAGCGGCCCATCCGCCGGGTAGCCTGGTGCACAGGGGGCGCCCAGGGGTACTTCGAGTCGGCGATTGCAGCGGGTGCCGATGCCTTTATCACCGGCGAAATCTCCGAACCCCAGGCCCACCTGGCGCGCGAGATGGGTGTGAGCTTCATTGCCGCCGGGCACCATGCCACCGAGCGCTACGGTGCCCCTGCCATGGCCGCCCATGTGGCGGCGCAGTGCGGTCTGGAGCACCAGTTCATCGAAATCGACAACCCTGCGTAGGCGCTCGCCCCGCCCTGTACCCCTGTCGGTGCGATACGCTGTGCGGGGTTTTGCTCACTAATTCATAGCTACTCGGGCTTGCTGATAGCGCGGTAGTGGCACAAAAGGCTTCAGAAAACCATGCACACCATCGCCATCACCCAGGGAGACCCCGCCGGTATCGGGCCTGAGATCGTGGCCAAGGCCTTCCGCGACGCGCCCGAGCTGCTGCGCCATTGTTTTGTGGTGGGCGACGTGGCCACGCTGCGGCGTGCGGCCCAGGCCATTGCGCGGCCGGGTGTCGGGGGCTTGCCGGTGGCGCAGATCAGTGCGCCACACGAGGCACTGGCCATGCCCCCGCGCTGCGTGCCCGTGCTGCCGGTGCCGGGCATTCCGGGCCCCCAACCTTGGGGCCAGGTCAGTGCTGCAGCAGGCCGGGCCGCAGCCGACGCGGTGGTCTGGGCGGCCCGTGCGGCCTTGCGCGGCGACGTGGCGGCGTTGGTCACTGCGCCCCTGCACAAGGAGGCGTTGTCTGCTGCGGGCGTGGATTTTCCGGGGCACACCGAGCTGCTGCAGGCCGAGGCCGCCGCCCACCAGGGCGTGCCGCTGGCCCGCATGCCCGTGCGCATGATGCTGGCCAACGACGAGCTGCGCACCGTACTGGTCAGCATCCATGTGTCGCTGCGCGACGCGATTGCGGCGGTGACGCTGGACAACGTGCTGCAGACGCTGCAGATCACCCACGCCGCACTGTTGCGCAGCCTGGGCCATGTGCCGCGCATGGCGGTGGCGGGGCTCAATCCCCATGCGGGCGAGGGCGGCCTGTTTGGCCGCGAGGAACTGGAGGTGATCGCCCCGGCCATCGCAGCTGCGCGCGCCCAGGGGCTCGATGTGCATGGCCCGTTTGCGCCTGACACGGTGTTCATGCGCGCGCGCAACACGCCGCAGCGTGTGGGCGAATTCGATGTGGTGATCGCCATGTACCACGACCAGGGGCTGATCCCGGTGAAGTACCTAGGCGTGGACAAGGGGGTGAATGTGACACTGGGGCTGCCCCTGGTGCGCACCAGTCCCGACCATGGCACGGCCTTTGACATTGCGGGGCAGGGCGTGGCCGATGCCGCCAGCCTCATCGAGGCGGTGCGCATGGCGCGCCAGCTGTCCGCTTAGCGCTCCTGCACCTGTTTTGCAGTGACCCATGGGCTGCTAGCCGCATGCAGCCTATGCCACTGGCGCGGCCAAGGCGAGTGCCCCCGCGCAAGGGCCGCCCCGCCGCGCCGGGGGGAGGCGCGAAGCGACCCAGGGGTTGTTTACTTCTTCAAGCTGTCCCGGATCTCGCGCAGCAGCACGATGTCCTCTGCGGGAGCGGCGGGTGCCTCGGGAGCAGGGGCGGGGGTTTCGCGCTTGAGGCGGTTGATCTGCTTGATCATCATGAAGATGATGAACGCCAGGATCAGGAAGTTGACGGCCACCGTCAGAAAGTTGCCATAGGCAAACACCGGCACGCCGGCTTTCTTGAGCGCATCCAGCGTGGTGCCCGTGCCCGGCGGAATCGTGCCCAGCACTACAAACAGGTTGGAAAAATCCAGCTTGCCGAACACCAGGCCCACCACCGGCATGATGAGGTCGGACACCACCGAATCCACAATCTTGCCGAAGGCGCCGCCGATGATGACGCCCACGGCGAGGTCCACCACATTGCCCTTGACCGCGAATTCCCTGAATTCTTGCATCATCCCCATGTTGTTGCTCCTTGTATGAACGGATGTTGATGCGGGAGTATTGCTCAGCTCAATGGGCTGTCAAGACAGGCGGTCGCGTTGAAATAACCATTTTCACTCCGCTACAATTCGCGGTTGACCCCAATCTAGCGATGATCAATCGAGGATCCCCATGAGTGACACTCCAATCGACTCCAGCAAGCGGACGTGGATCATCACGTCAGCATGTGCTGGTGCGGTGGGCGGCGTGGCAACTGCCGTCCCTTTCGTGAGTACCTTCCAGCCCTCCGAGCGCGCAAAAGCCGCCGGGGCTGCGGTAGAGGTGGATATCTCCGCCCTCAAGCCGGGAGAAAAAGTCACCGTGGAGTGGCGCGGCAAGCCCGTCTGGATCATCAAGCGCACCCCCGAACAGCTGGCCGAGTTGCCCAAGCTCGACGGCCAGCTGGCTGACCCCAAGTCCGAACGCAAGCCGTCCGAACTCACCCCGGAGTACGCTCGCAACGAAGCGCGCTCCATCAAGCCCGAGATTTTTGTGGGTGTGGGCATCTGCTCGCACTTGGGTTGCTCGCCCTCCGATAAGTTCCAGCCCGGTGCCCAGCCTTCGCTGCCCGACGACTGGAAGGGCGGCTTCCTGTGCCCTTGCCATGGCTCCACGTTTGACATGGCTGGCCGCGTCTTCAAGAACAAGCCCGCACCCGACAACCTCGAAGTGCCCCCCCATATGTACTTGTCCGATACGCGCCTGCTGATCGGTGAAGACAAGAAGGCTTGAAGGAGCACGACGACATGGCTGAATTCAAGGAAATCTCTCCCAACGCCTCGGCGGGCGCCAAGGTCACGAACTGGTTCGAGAACCGCTTCCCGACCGCGTTCGACGCCTACAAGGTGCACATGTCGGAGTACTACGCTCCGAAGAACTTCAACTTCTGGTACATCTTCGGCTCGCTGGCATTGGTAGTGCTGGTGATCCAGATCGTGACGGGCATCTTCCTGGTCATGCACTACAAGCCCGACGCCAACCTGGCGTTCGCGTCGGTCGAGTACATCATGCGCGATGTACCCTGGGGCTGGCTGATCCGCTACATGCACTCCACAGGCGCCTCCGCGTTCTTTGTGGTGGTGTACCTGCACATGTTCCGTGGCCTCATTTACGGCAGCTACCGCAAGCCGCGCGAGCTGGTCTGGATTTTCGGCTGCGCCATCTTCCTGTGCCTGATGGCCGAGGCTTTCATGGGCTACCTGCTGCCCTGGGGGCAGATGTCCTACTGGGGCGCCCAGGTGATCGTGAACCTGTTTGCCGCCATCCCCTTCATCGGCCCCGACTTGGCGCTGCTGATCCGTGGCGACTACGTGGTGGGCGATGCGACGCTGAACCGCTTCTTCAGCTTCCACGTGATCGCCGTGCCACTGGTGCTGCTGGGTCTGGTGGTGGCGCACTTGCTGGCGCTGCACGATGTGGGTTCCAACAACCCCGATGGCGTGGAAATCAAGGGCCCCAAGGCGCCCAAGGATGCCAATGGCAAGCCGCTGGATGGCGTGCCTTTCCATCCCTACTACACGGTGCATGACATCTTCGCGCTGAGCATGTTCCTGATGGCATTCACGGCCGTGGTGTTCTTTGCACCCGAGTTCGGTGGCTACTTCCTCGAATACAACAACTTCATCCCTGCGGATCCGCTCAAGACTCCCGCGCACATTGCCCCGGTCTGGTACTTCACGCCTTTCTATTCGATGCTGCGTGCCATCACCACCGAGATGATGTACGTGCTCGTGCTGTGCGTTGTCGCTGGCGCTGGTTTCGGCGTGCTCAAGGCCAAACTGCCCAGCTTCGTGAAGGCGGGCATCGCCGGTGCGGCTGTGGTGGTCATCGCCATGATGCTGTCCATCGACGCCAAGTTCTGGGGTGTGGTGGTGATGGGTGGTGCTGTGGTCATCCTGTTCTTCCTGCCCTGGCTGGATCACAGCCCCGTCAAGTCGATCCGCTATCGTCCTGACTGGCACAAGTACCTGTATGGCATCTTCGTGATCATCTTCCTGATCCTGGGCTACCTCGGTGTGCAGCCGCCATCGCCGATTGGCGAGCGTGTGTCGCAAGTGGGAACGCTGTTTTACTTCGGCTTCTTCCTGCTGATGCCCTGGTGGAGCCGCATCGGCGAAGCCAAGCCCGTGCCCGACCGCGTGACCTTTGTGGCGCACTGAGCCTGGAGACAACAACAATGAAGAAAATCATCCTCACGTTGATCGCCGCTGTGGGCTTGGTCGCTGGTGCAGCCCAGGCTGCTGGTGGCGACACCATCGCCTGGGACAAGGCGCCCAACAAGACCAATGACCTGGCTTCGCTGCAAAACGGTGCCAAGGTGTTCGTCAACTACTGCCTGAACTGCCATTCGGCAGCCTTCATGCGCTTCAACCGCCTGCGCGACATCGGTTTGACCGAGCAGCAGATCAAGGACAACCTGCTGTTCACGACCGACAAGGTCGGCGAAACCATGAAGGCGTCCATCGATCCCAAGCAGGCCAAGGAATGGTTTGGTGCCAACCCGCCTGACCTGACCGTGATCGCACGTTCGCGCGCCGGCCACGGCGGCACGGGTGCCGACTACCTCTACACCTTCCTGCGCACCTTCTACCGCGACGAAACCAAGGCCACGGGCTGGAACAACCTGGCCTTCCCAAGCGTGGGCATGCCCCATGTGCTGTGGGAAATGCAGGGTGACCGCCGTCCCGTGTTTGAAGAGCGCGAGAGCCACGGCCACAAGACCCAGGTCTTCAAGGGCTGGGAGCAGATCAAGCCCGGTACGATGACCCCGCTGCAGTTCGACCAGACCGTGGGTGATCTGGTGAACTATCTGCAATGGATGGGCGAACCTGCCCAAAACACCCGCGTCCGAGTGGGCGTGTGGGTGCTGATCTTCCTGGGTGTTTTCACCGTCATTGCCTGGAGGCTGAACGCAGCCTTCTGGAAGGACGTGAAGTAAACAGCACGAGCCGCAAATCCTTGACAAGGCGCCCCCCGGGGTGCCGCTGGATTGTTTGCAGAGTGGGCGCTTTGGGCTCCCACTCTTTTGATTTTTAGGAGCCTCCCACCATGATGGTGCTTTACTCGGGTACGACCTGTCCCTTCTCCCACCGCTGCCGCTTTGTCCTGTTTGAAAAGGGCATGGACTTTGAAATCCGCGATGTGGACCTGTACAACAAGCCCGAAGACATCAGCGTGATGAATCCGTATGGCCAGGTGCCTATCCTGGTCGAGCGGGACCTGATCCTGTATGAGTCGAACATCATCAACGAGTACATCGACGAGCGCTTCCCCCATCCGCAGCTGATGCCTGGCGACCCGGTGGACCGTGCCCGTGTGCGCCTGTTCCTGCTGAACTTCGAGAAAGAGCTGTTCGTGCATGTGAACACGCTCGAATCGCGTGCGACCAAGGGCAACGAAAAGGCCCTGGAGAAGGCCCGCGCCCATATCCGCGACCGCCTCACGCAGTTGGCTCCCGTGTTCCTCAAGAACAAGTACATGCTGGGTGACAACTTCTCCATGCTGGACGTGGCCATCGCGCCGCTGCTGTGGCGCCTGGACTACTACGGCATCGATCTGTCGAAAAATGCGGCGCCGCTGCTCAAGTACGCCGAGCGCATCTTCTCGCGTCCGGCCTACATCGAGGCGCTGACGCCTTCCGAGAAGGTCATGCGCAAGTAATCTGCGGCCTGCCTACTTCCTTTTCTACCCACGCAGCAGCCATCCATTGACATGACCGCACAGGAATCGACCTCCACGCGCCCTTATCTCATTCGTGCCCTGTACGAGTGGTGCACGGACAACGGGCTCACGCCCTATGTGGCCGTGCGCGTGGACGACTCCGTGCAGGTGCCGCGCGAGTATGTGAAGGATGGTGAGATTGTCCTGAACATCAGTTTTGATGCCACGAGCGCGCTGCAGCTGGGCAATGATTTCATTGAGTTCAAGGCCCGCTTCGGTGGCAAGCCCCGTGAAATCCTGGTGCCTGTGGGCCGGGTGATCGCGATCTATGCCCGTGAAAATGGCCAGGGCATGGCCTTCCCTCCGCCGGTGGATATGTTGGCGGGTGGGGATGTTTCCCCCGTGCTCGCATCGGCGCCTGTGCCAGCGGGTCCTGCGGCTGCAGCGACCGCATCGCCAGAGGACCGGGTGGTTCAGCTGGTGGGCAGTGACGATGGCGCCAAGGATGACGGGGGCGATGCCCCCAGGCCACCCCCGGCAGCGGGCGGTGGACGTCCCTCCCTCAAGCGCGTCAAGTAGCGCTGCTTTCGATTTTGAGGTGGCATTTACAGGATAGAATGCCGCCTTCGCCGGTTTAGCTCAGTTGGTAGAGCACCCGCCTTGTAAGCGGTAGGTCGTCAGTTCGATTCCGACAACCGGCACCATTTTTCTTGCTTTCTTCTGCATTCCCTGGTTCTGGCGGCCGCCGTCAGGTTTGAACTTTCAGGCGAATCGCGTTAACCTCCCACCCCCGACTGCGCAGATGCGCCTGCAACGCAGGCAGCAGTTGGCGTATTTTTGCCGCTGCGGCATTGCTCTTGACCAGCAGGCACCAGCTGTCTCCATCGATGGGGCCGGCCTGGATGGCTGGACGCAAGGTTGCAGGTATCAGCAATTCAATGGCCTTGAGCCGATCACTGGAGTCGCGTGTCAGTGCTGTAAGCCTGGCCAGCGTGGGGGATTCCGCGCTGGCTTGCTGCACGGTGACAGCGTGGTGGCGGCGATTCATGGTGTGGCGTCTTCGGGCGTGGGGAATTCGTAGTGCATTTGATTATCACGGACGCCCGGCTGGCGCGCAGCAGGGCCATTCATCTGTCCGGCACCCGTCTGCTCTTGGCGGGCTTGGCGCTGTCGTTGTGCCTCATGCTGGTGGCGGCCACGCTGTACCACTGGGTTTTTCTGAAGGGCGCGCGCGAAGGCTGGCCGATTGTCGGCTCCCTGGTGCGGCTGGTGGTCAAGGACGAGTTTGCGGAACGCGACCGCTTCATGCGCGCCAATCTGGATGCCATGGCGCGCCGCGTGGGCGAGATGCAGGCCCGCATGGTGCAACTGGAGTCGCTGGGGGAGCGTGTGCTGGGCCTGGCGGGCATGGCACCCGGGGATATCCAGAAGGCTGACGCACGCGGCGGAGCGCTGGTGAGCGCCCACAACCTGTCCATGGAAGAGCTGCAAACCACCCTTGACGAGCTGGAGCGGCTGACCAACCAGCGAGTGGACTTGATGACGGTGCTCGAATCCCGTTTGTTCGACCAGCACATCCGCAAGAAGATGGTGCCGACCCATGCACCGGTCACCGGGCGGTCTGCGGGATCGGGCTTTGGCTGGCGCCTGGACCCGATCACCGGCCAGTCGGCCCTGCACACCGGGCTGGATTTTCAGGCCGACACGGGAACGCCTATTCTGGCGGCTGCAGGGGGGGTCGTCGTGACGCAGGAGTACCACCCCGCTTACGGCAACATGATCGAGGTGGACCATGGCAACCAGCTGGTGACGCGTTATGCCCATGCCTCCCGTACCCTGGTGAAGCAAGGGGACATCGTGCGCCGGGGGCAGAAGATTGCAGAAATCGGGACGACCGGACGTTCCACGGGACCCCATCTGCATTTCGAAGTGCTCGTGCAAGGGGTTTTTCAGGATCCTCAGAAGTTCCTGAGCGCCGGGGGCACCACGACCAATGCGCAGGTGGCGGCTGCGCAAGGGGCTGCCCCCACACCGGGCAGGTAAAATCGCGGGTCCGGTGTTCATTGCCTGGGTTGCAAACCTGGCCAAAGGACCCACCTGAACTCAATTCATCTTAGGGATTTCGGTCGCTTGGCGCGCTGATTGCAGCGGGCAAGCGGTCCTGTTCGCATGGCCACCAACTTCCTCACCAAAATATTCGGCAGCCGCAATGACCGGCTTCTCAAGCAGTACCGCAAGACGGTGTCCCGCATCAATGCGATGGAGCCCGAGTACGAAAAGCTGTCGGACGAGCAGCTCAAGGCCAAGACGCAGGAGTTCAAGGAGCGCGTAGCCAAGGGCGCGTCGCTGGACGACATCCTCCCCGAAGCCTTTGCGGTGGTCCGCGAAGGGTCCAAGCGCGTCATGAAGATGCGCCACTTCGATGTGCAGATGCTGGGCGGCATGGCACTGCACTACGGCAAGATCTCCGAAATGCGCACGGGTGAGGGCAAGACGCTGACCGCCACGCTGCCGGTGTACCTCAATGCCCTGTCGGGCAAGGGCGTGCATGTGGTGACGGTGAACGACTACCTTGCCAACCGCGATGCGCAGTGGATGGGGCGTCTGTACAACTTCCTGGGCCTCACGGTGGGCATCAACCTGCCCAACATGCCCCGCGAGCAGAAGCAGGAGGCCTACCGCGCCGACATCACCTACGGCACGAACAACGAATACGGCTTCGACTACCTGCGCGACAACATGGTCTATGAGGCGCAGGACCGCGTGCAGCAGGGGCTGAACTTTGCCATCGTGGACGAGGTGGACTCCATCCTGATCGATGAGGCGCGCACGCCCCTGATCATCAGCGGCCAGGCCGAGGACCACACGGCGACCTACGTCGCCATGAACAAGGTGGTGCCCCTGCTGGTGCGCCAGGAAGGCGAAGCCGACCCCCGCACGGGCGAGGGCGTGACCAAGCCCGGCGACTTCACGGTGGACGAGAAGAGCCACCAGGTGTTCCTGACCGAACAGGGCCACGAGACCGCCGAGCGCGTGCTCGCCAGCCATGGCCTGATTGCCGAAGGCGCCTCGGTGTACGACCCGGCCAACATCACGCTGATGCACCACCTGTATGCAGCGCTGCGTGCCAACCACCTCTACCACCGTGACCAGCACTACGTGGTGCAGAACGGCGAGATCGTGATCGTGGATGAGTTCACCGGCCGCCTGATGTCGGGCCGCCGCTGGAGCGAAGGACTGCACCAGGCTGTCGAAGCGAAAGAAGGCCTGAAGATCCAGGCCGAGAACCAGACGCTGGCGTCCATCACCTTCCAGAACTATTTCCGCCTCTACAGCAAGCTCGCTGGCATGACCGGCACGGCCGACACCGAGGCCTATGAATTCCAGGAAATCTACGGTCTCGAAACCGTGGTCATCCCACCCAACCGCCCAAGCAAGCGCGACGATCAGCTGGACCGTGTGTACAAAACCACACGCGAGAAGTACGAAGCCGCCATCAAGGACATCCGCGAATGCCACGAACGTGGCCAGCCGGTGCTGGTGGGCACCACGTCGATCGAGAACTCCGAGATCATCGACCAGCTGCTGAACAAGGAAGGCCTGCCGCACCAGGTGCTCAATGCCAAGCAGCACGCCCGTGAGGCCGACATCGTGGCCCAGGCGGGCCGTGCCGGCATGATCACCATCGCCACCAACATGGCCGGCCGTGGTACTGACATCGTGCTGGGCGGCAACATCGAGAAGGATGTGGCGGCCATTGAGGCCGACGAGTCCTTGTCCGAATCCGACCGTGCTGCCAAGGTGGCCGCGCTGCGCGAGCAGTGGAAGGTGGACCATGAGAAGGTCAAGGCCCTGGGTGGTCTGCGCATCATTGCCACCGAGCGCCACGAATCCCGCCGCATCGACAACCAGCTGCGTGGCCGCTCGGGCCGCCAGGGCGATCCTGGCTCGTCGCGCTTTTACCTGAGCCTGGACGATTCGCTGATGCGCATCTTCGCGGGCGACCGCGTCAAGGCCATCATGGACCGCCTGAAGATGCCCGATGGTGAAGCCATTGAAGCGGGCATCGTGACGCGTTCCATCGAGTCGGCCCAGCGCAAGGTGGAAGCCCGCAACTTCGACATCCGCAAGCAATTGCTGGAGTATGACGATGTGGCCAACGACCAGCGCAAGGTCATTTACCAGCAGCGCAACGACATCCTCGACGCCTCCGATCTGTCGGACGTGATTGCCGCGATGCGCGAGGACTGCATGACCGACCTGGTGCGCCAGTACGTGCCGGTGGAGTCCGTGGAAGAGCAGTGGGATCTGCCTGCGCTGGAAAAGGTGCTGGCTGAGGAATGGCAGGTGGCGATTGCGCTGCAGCAGGAAGTGCAGGGCGCGAGCAGCGTCACCGACGACGAAATCCTGGAGAAGGTGCTGCAGGCTGCCAATGCCTCGTTCGATGCGAAGGTGGAACAGGTGGGCCGCGACAACTTCACGCAGTTCGAGCGCGTGGTGCTGCTGCAGAACTTTGACTCCAACTGGCGCGACCACCTCTCTGCGCTGGACTACCTGCGCCAGGGCATCCACCTGCGCGGCTATGCACAAAAGCAGCCCAAGCAGGAGTACAAGCGCGAAGCCTTTGAGCTGTTCCGCCAGTTGATCGACCAGGTCAAGAACGAGGTCACCAAGATCCTCATGACCGTGCAGATCCAGTCCCAGGCCCAGCTGGACCAGGCCGCACAGGACATGGAAAGCCGCGCCGAGAGCATCGCCAACGTCACGTACACCGCCCCCACCGAAACGGGCGAGGTGGAAACCACGGTGGATGCACAAACGGTGGGCCAGGCCCTGCCGGAGGGCATCCGCGTGGGCCGCAACGACCCCTGCCCTTGCGGCAGCGGCAAGAAGTACAAGCAGTGCCACGGCAAGCTCGCTTGATTTCCTGATCCACACAACACGGGCTTCGGCCCGTGTTTTCATTGGCGCGCCACGGTTTTCCGGATAATCGGCCGCAATCTTCTTTGACGGATGCAGAGGCTGTGTAGCCACCATGCATCTGACCCCTCCCTCCGATAGAAAGGCCCCGTCCCATGCCTGTGAATCTTGTTGCCCCCGTTGCCGCCGACCTGCACCCGATTGCCGGTGTTCGGATTGGTGTGGCCGAAGCCGGTGTCCGCAAGGCCAACCGCAAGGACCTGACCGTGTTCCTGCTGGACGAAGGCGCCAGCGTGGCGGGCGTGTTCACCCAGAACCGCTTCTGCGCGGCCCCGGTGCAGATCAGCCGCGACCACCTGAGCAGCGGTCAGCCGATCCGAGCGATGGTCATCAACACCGGCAACGCCAATGCAGGCACGGGCGCGGATGGTCTGGCGCGTGCGCGCTCCACCTGTGTTGCGCTCGCACGCCAGCTGAGCGTGGCGCCCGAGCAGATCCTGCCGTTTTCCACCGGCGTGATCATGGAGCCCTTGCCCAATGACCGCATCGAGGCAGGCCTGCCCGCTGCGATTGCCGATGCCCAGCCCGGCCACTGGGCCCGCGCCGCTGAAGGCATCATGACCACGGACACCCTGCCCAAGGCCTTCTCGGCGCAGGCGCAGATCGGCGGCACCACGGTGTCCATCACCGGCATCAGCAAGGGCGCGGGCATGATCCGCCCCAACATGGCCACCATGCTGGGCTTTCTGGCCACGGACGCCTGTGTGGCACCTGCTGTGATGCAGCAGCTGGCGCGCGAGCTGGCCGATGGCTCCTTCAACCGCGTGACCATCGACGGCGACACCTCGACCAACGACTCCTTCGTGGTCGTGGCCACCAACAAGGCCGCGCATGCGCCCATCACTTCGCTCGACAGCGCCGAGGGCCAGGCCCTCAAGGCGGCGATGCTGGCGGTGTCGCAGAAACTGGCCCAGGCCATCGTGCGTGATGGTGAGGGCGCCACCAAATTCATCACCGTGCGGGTGGAGGGCGGCAAGACCGGCGACGAATGCCGCAAGGTGGCCTATGCGATTGCCCATTCGCCCCTGGTCAAGACCGCCTTCTTTGCCAGCGACCCGAACCTGGGCCGCATCCTGGCCGCTGTGGGTTATGCGGGCATCGACGATCTGGACCAGACCGGCATCGACCTGTACCTGGACGACGTGCATGTGGCCGTGCAAGGCGGTCGCAACCCCGCCTACCGCGAGGAAGACGGCCAGCGCGTGATGAAGCAGGCCGAGATCACCGTGCGTGTGCTGCTGGGCCGTGGTGATGCGGTGGACACGGTATGGACCTGCGATTTCAGTCATGAATATGTGACGATCAACGCGGACTACCGCTCCTGATTCACTGCAATACTCCTGATTTGATAGCTACTGACGCATGATGGACGCGCGGTAGATGCCAAAATGAACCAGAAATTTGAACATCTGATCGAGCGTGCCGAGCAGCTCATCGCCCGCATCGAATCCGTGCTGCCTCAGCCGCTCTCTGCGCCCGACTGGTCGGCCGCCATTGCCTGGCGCTACCGCAAGCGCAGCAGCGGCCACGGCACCCTGGAGCCGGTGCGCCATGTGGCCGCGATGGCGCTGGCGGACCTCAAGGAAATCGACCCCCAGAAGGAAAAGATCGAGCGCAACACGCAGCAGTTTGTGCGAGGCTTGCCCGCCAACAACGTGCTGTTGACCGGCGCACGCGGCACCGGCAAGTCCTCGCTCATCAAGGCCTGCCTGAACGCCTATGCGGCGCAGGGCCTGCGCCTGATCGAGGTGGACAAGGCGGACCTGACCGATCTGCCCGACATCGTGGACGTGGTGTCCGCACGGCCGGAGAAATTCATCGTCTTCTGCGACGACCTGAGCTTTGAAGATGGCGAGCCCGGCTACAAGGCGCTCAAGTCCATCCTCGACGGCTCGGTGGCGGCTGCCACGCCCAATGTGCTGATCTACGCCACCAGCAATCGGCGCCACCTGCTGCCCGAGTACATGAAGGAGAACCTCACCTACACCCACACCGAGGACGGCGAGGTGCACCCCGGTGAAGTGGTGGAAGAGAAGATCTCCCTGTCAGAGCGTTTTGGTCTGTGGGTGAGCTTCTACCCCTTCAGCCAGGAGGAGTACCTGACCATCACGGCGCAATGGCTGTCGTCGCTGGGGGTTTCTGCTTCGGCCATCGCGGCTGCGCGGCCCGAGGCCCTGGTCTGGGCGCTGGAGCGGGGTTCGCGCAGCGGCCGCGTGGCCTACCAGTTTGCGCGTGACTATGCGGGGCGCCACAGTGGCTGAAACAACACGCAAACACACCGAGGTGGCGGTGGGCATCCTGCTGCGCGAGGACGGTGCCATGCTGCTGTCCACCCGCCCGCCGGGCAAGCCGTACGCGGGCTACTGGGAGTTTCCGGGCGGCAAGCTGGAGGCGGGCGAAACGGTGGAAGAGGCGCTGCGCCGTGAGCTGATCGAGGAACTGGGCGTGACCATCGGCCCGGCCACGGTCTGGAAGGTCACGGAGCACGACTATCCCCATGCCCTGGTGCGTCTGCACTGGTGCAAGGTCTGGGCGTGGACGGGGGAGTTCGAGATGCGCGAAGGCCAGTCCATGGCCTGGCAGCAGATGCCGTTGACGGTGGAGCCGGTGCTGCCCGGCGCTTACCCGGTGCTGCAGTGGCTGGCCGAGGAGCGGGGCCTGGAATTCACGCCCGAATAAACCGTCGCGGCTGCTTGCTGTCGGCGCGGCGGAGACAGTTTGCTATTAAATATATAGCTTGAAAGTGTTTGCTGTCAGGCGGCAGCGACCATTTTTGGTCAATGTTTTGGCTGGGTGCCGGCGTATCAGTGCTGCTGGCGCGGGTCGCCGTATTGGGCGTCCGCAGGCGGAGCTTCGGCGGGCATGCGGAAGTCCTCGCTGGCCCAGGCGCCCAGATCGACCTGCTTGCAGCGCTCGCTGCAAAAAGGGCGGTAGGCATTGGCGGGGCTGTATACGCTGTCGCCCCCACAGCTGGGGCAGACCACGGTGCGTGCAAAGGATGTGGTGGATGTGGAGCGGGTCATGCTTGTGGGCGAATCAAGGTGGTGCTCGCCTGGTCACCAGGATGGTTCACTGAAAGTATCCGGACTCAGGCGCACAGCGTGAGTTCAAACGCTGCATCCTCGTTGCAGGCGTGCAGGCGGCCATCCCCTTCGAGCCGCATGAGCCGCACCGAAACAATCAGCCGGTTTCCGCTGATCTCGGGAATCAGGTTCAGGCCCGGGTCCATGCGCAGCCGCAGCAGCTGGAAGGTGCGGCCTTGCGGCAGGTTCTGCTGGAACTGGCCACGTTCTGCTGCCACCTTCTGGGGGACACCCGAATCGCGCAGCAGCTTGAGCAGCACATAAATCGATTCGGCCAGTGGCGCGAGCGTGGACGCCCATTGCTCCAGCGCCTGCTGCCGCACGTCGGGGGCGTGGTGTTGCCATGCATAGTAGGCCGGCAGATCGAACCCGCAGGTGCCGCCGGGAATGCCGATGCGGCTGCGGATGCTCATCAGCCAGTCGTTCTCGGTCAGTGCATGGCCTGACTTTCCATTTTGCCCATTCAGTGCGGTGAAGCACCGGTCGAGCTGGGCGATCACTGCATCCAGCGCGGCCTCGGAGATGGAAGGGTTGCCACGGTAGCTGTCGAGCTGGTGCTTGTGTTTTTCGATGTCCTTGAGCACGTCCGACTTCAGGTCGGCCCGGGCTGCCACATCCATGATCTCGAAGATCGTGACCAGCGCAAAGTGGTGGTCGAGTGCATGGGCGCGGGGGATCAACTCCCCCAACCGGCGGAACAACTGCTCAAGCCGCAGATAGGTTCTGAGACGCTCGTTAAAGGGGTATTCGTAAAGGATCACGCTGGCGGGTTCCTGGGGCTCTTGTGCATCATAGCCCGAACAAGGCGGCTACCTGCCGCACCTGGGCCTGCAATGCGGGCAAGGTGTTGTGGGGCCCGTTGGCAATCACGATATCGGCGACCGCACGGCGCGCGTGCCGGGTGGCCTGCGATGCAATGATGCCCCGCACCACGTCAGGGGCGAGGCCACTGCGGTGCATGACACGCTCAATCTGGGTCTCCACAGGGCAGTCCACCACCACCACGGCATCCAGCTGGCGGGCCCACCGGCCGGACTCCGTCAGCAGCGGAATATCGTGCACGATCAGGCGGGAACCTGCCGCAATGGCCTGTTGCGTCTGCACAAGGCTGTGGCGGGTTACCAGCGGGTGCACGATGGCCTCCAGCTGCGTGCGTGCCTCAGGCTGGTTGAAGGCCAGCTCGCGCATGCGCGAGCGGTCCAGCGCCCCTGAGGCATCCACGAAGGCCGCACCGAATGTGCTGCGGATGGCGTCCATGGCATCCCCGCCGGGGCCGGTAACCGCGCGCGCTATCTGGTCTGCGTCGATCATCGTGGCGCCCAGCGAGGCGAACATGCCGCCCACGGTGCTTTTGCCACTCCCAATGCCGCCGGTCAGGCCCAGGCGCACCGGGCACCTTTTGTTTGCCATGGTCGGGAAGGGGCTACAGGCCCAGGAGATTCAACACGGTGTTGAGGATGGCATTGGGGCCAAACACCATCGCCGTCAGCCCTGCACCCACGAGGAAGGGACCAAACGGTATGTAGCCCCCTTCGCGCAAGCTGCTGAAAATTTTCATCGCGATACCGATGACGGCGCCAATGATCGACGACATCAAAATGATGGGCACCAGCGCCTGCCATCCAAACCAGGCGCCGAGTGCCGCGAACAGCTTGAAGTCGCCATACCCCATGCCCTCCTTGCCCGTGGCCAGCTTGAAGCCCCAATACACCAGCCACAACGACAGGTAACCGGCCGCAGCTCCTGTCACGGATGCGTGCAGCGGGACGTTCGTCCACTGGAATGCCGCCGAGAGCAAGCCCGCCCAGAGCAAAGGCAGGGTGATATCGTCCGGCAACAGGGTGGTGTCCCAGTCGATGAATGCCAAGGCCACGAGTGCTGCGGAAAAGCCGCACCACGCAAAACCGACAGGGGTCACCCCCCAGCGGTATATGCAGAAGAAGAACAGCGCCCCGGTGAGCAACTCGACCAACGGGTAGCGGGCGCTGATCGGTGCTTTGCAGGCCGAGCAGCGGCCCCGTAAAAAGAGATAACTCAGGACGGGGACATTTTCATACCACTGAACCACATGTCCGCAAGCGGGGCAGCGTGACCGCGGGGTCATCAGGTTGAAGGGGGCCTGCGTGCCTGCAGGAGGCTCCTTGCCCTGTTTCTCTGCCTCCAACTGGGCCAACTCCGCCGCCCACTGCTGCTCCATCATCTTGGGCAACCGGTAAATGACCACGTTCAGAAAACTGCCGATCAGCAAGCCCAAGACGCCGCCCAGGCAGGCGCCCCCCCACACCTCGAACTCCATTACACGACCTGACCGAGCTTGAAGATGGGCAGGTACATGGAAACCACGATTCCGCCAATCAAGGTGCCCAGGAACACGATGATGATGGGTTCCATCAGACTGGACAGGCCAGCCACCATGTCGTCCACTTCCGACTCGTAGAAATCGGCCGCCTTGCCGAGCATGTGGTCAATGGAGCCGGATTCTTCCCCGATGGCGCACATTTGCAGCACCATGGACGGGAAGATATTGGCATTGCCCATCGCGGCGGTCAGGCTGGTGCCGGTGGAGACTTCCTGCTGAATCTTGTCGGTGGCCATGGAATAAACGGAGTTCCCTGCGGCGCCTCCTACCGAGTCCAGCGCTTCGACCAAGGGAACGCCTGCCGCGAACATGGTGGCCAGGGTCCGGGTCCAGCGTGCAACGCAAGACTTGTCGATAAGTGCTCCGAAAATGGGCATGCGCAGCAGCAGGCGATCCATGAACATTTGCATCTTTTCATTGCGTCGCCACGCCTGCATGAAGAAGAAAAAGCCACCGCCTATAACGCCAAAAATCAACCACCACCACTTCACGAAAATCTCGCTGATAGCCATCACAAACAGTGTAGGGGCGGGTAAATCTGCGCCGAATGACGTGAAGACCTCTTTGAATGCGGGAATCACAAAAATCATGATCACTGTTACAACGACAAAGGCAACAATGATCACGGATATCGGGTACATCAAGGCCGATTTGATTTTCGACTTGATGGCCTCAGTTTTCTCCATGTAGGTGGCGAGTCGATCCAGAAGCGCTTCCAGAATACCCGCAGCTTCCCCCGCCTCGACCAAATTGCAGTAGAGGCTGTCAAAATACATTGGATACTTGCGGAAGGCCCCATTCAGCGATGTGCCTGTCTCAATGTCTGCACGAATATCGTTCAATAATTTGGTAACGCTGGCATTGGTGTTGCCTCTTCCAACAATATCGAAAGCCTGCAACAGAGGAACACCAGCCTTCATCATGGTTGCCAGCTGCCTGGTGAAAAGCGCAATGTCTTTGGGCTTGATTTTCTTGCCAGAACGCATCCGGCGTTTTTTGATCTTTGTCGGGAAAACGCCTTGGCGTCGCAAGGTGGCCTGAACCTGATTTTCTCCCACCGCACGGATTTCCCCACGCACGATTTTTCCATGGCGGTCTTTGCCCTCCCACTCGAAGACAAAATCCTTGATATCTCTTTTTGATGCTACGGTAGCCATACTGCCCTCGTCAGTGGGTGCTATTCGTTGGTAACTGCCAAAACCTCTTCGAGAGAGGTCAGGCCGAGCTTGGCTTTGTGGAGTCCGGATTCGCGCAGCGAACGCACACCTTCAGCCCGGGCTTGCTCCGCAATTTCCAGGGCACTTCCATCGCGAAGAATGATGCGCTGTATATCTTCAGACACTGGCATGACCTGGTATATACCTACCCGGCCTTTGTACCCGTTGTTGCAGGCAGAACAGCCAACAGGGCGGTAGGTGACCCAAGAGCCATCGAGGTCCTCTTCTTTGTACCCTGCCTCCACGAGCGTTTCGTGGGGAATATCAGCAGGTGTCTTGCAGGCTGGGCAGAGCCTGCGCGCCAGTCGCTGTGCCGTGATCAAGATCACGCTGGATGCGATATTGAAGGGCGCTATGCCCATATTGCGCATGCGTGTCAGCGTCGTGGGTGCGTCGTTGGTGTGCAGGGTGGACAGGACCAAGTGACCGGTCTGGGCCGCCTTGATCGAGATGTCGGCAGTCTCCAAGTCCCGGATTTCCCCCACCATGATGATGTCGGGATCCTGGCGGAGAAAGGATTTGAGCGCGACTGCAAATGTCAGGCCGGCCTTCTCATTCACATTGACCTGGTTGACGCCAGGCAGATTGATTTCAGAAGGGTCTTCGGCGGTCGCAATATTGACGCCCGGCTTGTTGAGCAGATTCAGGCAGGTATAAAGAGAAACGGTCTTGCCAGAGCCCGTGGGCCCAGTCACCAAGATCATGCCGTAGGGGCGACCAATGGCCTGAAGAAGTCGCTCCTTCTCGACAGGCTCGTACCCCAATGCGTCAATGCCCAGTTTTGCACTGCTCGGATCCAGAATACGGATCACAATTTTTTCACCAAACAAGGTGGGCAACGTGCTGACGCGGAAATCAATGACTCTGTCGGGGCCGACCTTCAGCTTCATCCGACCATCTTGCGGAACCCGCTTTTCCGAGATGTCCAGGCGCGAAATCACTTTGATGCGCGAAGCCAGCTTGTCCTTGATCGCAATCGGGGGTGATGCTATTTCGCGCAACTCCCCATCAATTCGGAAGCGGACACGATACTGATGTTCATAGGGTTCAAAGTGCAAATCGGATGCCCGCATATTGAAGGCATCCAATAGCATCTTGTGAAGGAACTTGACGATAGGTGCGTCTTCGACCTCTGTGATGCCAGTATCGGCTTCCTCGGGGGCGTCTTCAATCGAGACATCGTCAAACTCGAAATCACCGCCTCCACTCACCAGCGTTTCCATGGACTCGCTGGTGGATTTGGAGGTCACATCTACCAGGCGACTCAGTTTGTCATACTCGGCGATAATCCAATCCACCCCCATCTGGGTGGTAAATTTGATTTTTTCTGCAGCTTCTTGATCGGTGGGATCTGCAGTCGCAACAATCAGCCGGTTGTTGCGCTTGCTGAGCACTACAACGCGATAAGCTTGGCAGATTTTGTTGTCCAGCAGTTCCTTGGGCAGGCGCAATGGATCAATTGCATCCAGATCAAGCAGTGGTGCGCCAAAGACGGCAGAAACCGTGTGCGCCAAATCGGCCGCCGATACCGCACCAGAACCTGTCAATTCGGCGATAAAACTGGTGCGGCTGATTTGTGATTTTTTGTAAATGTCCTCGGCTGACTTTTGCGTCAGCTTGCCGGCAGACATCAACGCCCGACCCAGTCCGGGGAGGGCGACTGCAGAGGCTTCTTTAGGGACAGTATCAACAGCGGCCATGTAACCGGTAATGTGTTAGGTTTGGAAAAGAAACCATCCTATCATCACCGATTGCGCAGGGGGTGTACAGCGCTGGATATTGGTAACTGCGCCACAGGCAGCGCGAATGTGTGTTTGGGTGGTGGATTTATGGTCGGGGTGAGAGGATTCGAACCTCCGGCCTCTACGTCCCGAACGTAGCGCTCTACCAGGCTAAGCTACACCCCGTTGATTGCATAGCACCCATCTGCGGGTGTAATGCGCACCTCAGTTGCGCCGCGCGAGCAACTGAGCGGCCAATTCTAGCAAGCCCTTTGCATAGGCATTGGCGGGAAGCTGCTCAGCGGCGGCCATGGCCCGACGGGCCTCTGCAAATGCAGCTGCCCGAGTAACGTCCAGGGCGCCAGTGGCGCGGACGATTTGGATGATTTCGCTCAACTGTTCTGTTGATCCCTGTTCGATGGCTCGGCGAACAATGAGTGCTTGGCTGGGGGTGCCTCGCTCCATGGCAGCAATCAATGGCAGCGTGGACTTCCCCTCCCGGAGGTCGTCCCCCAGGTTCTTGCCCATTTCAGCTGCGTCACCGTCGTAGTCAAGGACGTCATCAATGATCTGAAAAGCAGTGCCGAGAGCTTGTCCGTAGGTGGAGCATGCTTCCTCGATCTCAGATGTGCTGTTGGCCAACACAGCTCCCAGTCTGGCGCTGGCTTCGAACAGCTTGGCGGTTTTGGAGCGGATCACGCGCAGGTAGCCCGCCTCATCCAGGGAGGCGTCGTGCATGTTCATGAGCTGAAGCACCTCCCCCTCGGCGATCACGTTGGTGGCTTCGGAGAGGATTTCCATGATCCGCATGCTTCCCGCTTCCACCATCATCTGGAAGGAGCGGGTGTGCAGGAAGTCCCCTACAAGCACGCTGGCGGGGTTGCCGAATGTCTCATTGGCCGTAGGGCGTCCCCGGCGCAGTGTGGAGGCGTCCACCACGTCATCGTGCAGCAGCGTGGCCGTGTGAATCAGCTCGACCACCGCTGCGAGGCTGAACCGGTGGTCGCCGCGGTAGCCCAGGGCGCCGCATACCATCAGCAGCAGCGCAGGCCGCAGCCGCTTGCCGCCAGCAGCGATGATGTACTGCGATATCTGGGCAACCAGCGGCACGCTGGACGTCAGGCGCCGCTCAATGACCTTGTCGACCTCGTGCATGTCCTGGGCAACGAGCGTGAGGGGAGAGGCTGCGGGGGCGGTATGGTCAGTCAAGATGGCGGTCACAGAAAGTGCCCGGATTATAGGAAGACCTGACAGGGGCCATCGCTGTCTGACTGGCGCGCGTTGCGCCAGGCTTCAAGAGGGCTGGACCTGCGATGCGTGATGCGCTACAATCTCTGGCTCTGCAGAAATCCGTCTGCGGAACTCATATCAAGAGGTCAACATGTACGCGGTCATAAAAACCGGCGGCAAGCAGTATCGCGTTGCTTCCGGCGAAAAAATTAAAGTAGAACAGATTGCTGCGGACGTAGGCCAGGAGATCGTGATCGACCAGGTTCTGGCTGTCGGCAACGGCGCTGAACTCAAGGTTGGTACGCCCCTGGTGTCCGGCGCAACCGTGAAAGCCACTGTTGTGGCCCACGGCAAGCACGACAAGGTGCACATCTTCAAGATGCGCCGTCGCAAGCACTATCAGAAACGCCAAGGCCATCGCCAGCAGTTCACCGAACTGCAAATCGGTGCGATTGCTGCTTAAGCGAAGGAGCTAAGTCATGGCACAGAAAAAAGGCGGCGGCTCTACGCGAAACGGGCGCGACTCCAAGCCAAAGATGCTGGGTGTCAAGGCGTTCGGTGGTGAATTGATCAGCGCTGGCTCGATCATCGTGCGCCAGCGTGGCACACGTTTCCACCCTGGCACCAACGTTGGCGTCGGCAAGGACCACACCTTGTTCGCCCTGGTGGACGGCCATGTGTCGTTTGGCACCAAGGGTGCATTGTCCAAGTCCACGGTCAATGTGACTCCCGCCTGAGGATTTTTCCTCCGGCAAGCAACGAAGCCCCGCTTTGCCGGGGCTTTGTTGTTTGGTCTGTACGGGTGGCTCTCGCATGCCATCTGCCTGCGGCGCCTGGAAGGCGTTCCGCTGTTCCGCCACAATCGGCGGTTGGTTGCCGGTTTGCACGGCGGCCCTTTTGTAAACTGGATATTCCATGAAGTTCGTCGATGAAGCCTTTATTGACATTGCAGCCGGTGACGGCGGCAATGGCTGCGTGTCGTTTCGGCACGAAAAATACAAGGAATTTGGCGGACCCAATGGCGGTGACGGGGGGCGGGGCGGGCATGTGTTTGCTGTTGCCGACCCCAACCTGAACACCCTGGTGGACTTTCGCTACTCGCGCCGGCACGAGGCCAAGCGCGGTGAGCATGGCATGGGCTCGGACATGTTCGGCGCCGCAGGGGCCGACATCACCTTGAAAATGCCCGTGGGCACCATCATCACCGACGCGGAAACGGGGGAGGTGCTGTATGAGTTGCTCACCCCGGGCGAAGTGATCACCATCGCCAAGGGCGGGGATGGCGGGTTTGGCAACCTGCGCTTCAAGAGCGCCATCAACCGTGCGCCCCGCCAGAAGACGCCGGGCTGGCCGGGTGAAAAAAAGAACCTCAAGCTGGAGCTGAAGGTGCTGGCCGATGTGGGTCTGCTGGGCATGCCGAATGCTGGCAAGTCCACCTTCATCACGGCGGTTTCCAATGCGCGTCCCAAGATTGCGGACTACCCCTTTACCACCCTGCACCCGAATCTGGGTGTGGTGCGCGTGGGGCCCGAGCAAAGTTTTGTGGTGGCAGACATCCCTGGCCTGATCGAAGGCGCGTCGGAGGGGGCGGGACTGGGCCACCAGTTCCTGCGCCACCTGCAGCGCACCCGCCTGCTCTTGCACATCGTCGATCTGGCGCCGTTCGATGATGCGGTGGACCCGGTGGCGCAGGCCAAGGCCATCGTCAACGAGCTGAAGAAGTACGACCAGCAGCTTTACAACAAACCCCGCTGGCTGGTGCTGAACAAACTGGACATGGTGCCGGACGACGAGCGCGAGGCGCGTGTCAAAGATTTTGTGAAACGCTTCAAGTGGAAGGGGCCGGTGTTTGAGATTTCTGCGCTGACGCGCGAGGGCTGCGAGTCTCTGATCCATGCGATCTTCCGCCATGTGCAGTCGGAGCAGCGAACGGAAAACGAGCCCGTGGAAGTCGATCCCCGTTTTGCTGGAGACGCGCCCGCGTGATGCAAGAGGCTTCTGGGTCTTTTGCCTGATTGCTATATTTTTAATAGCTGCTAGCGCTTGATGGGTGCGCGGTAGTAGCCAAAAATGATTCAAACAATGGTTTCCAGCGTATTGCGAGATGCCCGCCGCATCGTGGTCAAGGTGGGCTCCAGCCTTGTGACCAATGAAGGTCGTGGCCTGGATGAAACGGCCATCGGTGAATGGAGCCGCCAACTGGCGGCCTTGGTGCGCGGCGATGGCGGGGTGGCGCGTGAGGTCGTGATGGTGTCCAGCGGCGCGATCGCCGAGGGCATGAAGCGCCTTGGCTGGACCACACGACCGCAGGAAATCCACGAGCTGCAGGCCGCCGCCGCCGTGGGGCAGATGGGCTTGGCGCAAATGTACGAAACCAAGTTGCGCGAAGAGGGCATGGGCAGCGCCCAGGTGCTGCTCACCCACGCCGACCTGGCTGACCGCGAGCGCTACCTGAACGCGCGCTCCACCTTGCTCACGCTGCTGCGCCTGGGCGTGGTGCCGGTGATCAATGAGAACGACACGGTCGTCAACGACGAAATCAAGTTTGGCGACAACGACACCCTAGGGGCGCTGGTGGCCAATCTGGTCGAGGCCGATGCGCTGATCATCCTCACGGACCAAAAAGGGCTGTACACCGCCGACCCGCGCCGGGACCCTGCAGCGCAATTCGTGCACGAAGCCAAGGCAGGGGATCTGGCCCTGGAGGCCATGGCCGGAGGCGCGGGGTCGAGCATCGGCAAGGGCGGCATGATCACCAAGATACTGGCGGCCAAGCGTGCCGCAGGCTCGGGCGCGTCCACCGTGATCGCCTGGGGGCGGGAGCCTGATGTGCTGCTGCGCTTGGTCAAGGGCGAGCCTCTGGGGACCCTGCTGGTTGCACAAACCCAGAAAAAACAAGCGCGCAAGCAATGGATGGCGGACCACCTGCAGCTGCGCGGCTCCGTGGTGGTGGATGCCGGGGCTGCTGCCAAGGTGCGCGACGAAGGCAAGAGCCTGCTGCCGATTGGCATGACGGCGGTCGAAGGGGACTTCTCGCGCGGCGACGTGATTGCTGTGCGGGATGCCTCCGGGGTCGAGATCGCGCGGGGCTTGGCCAACTATGCGGCCGCCGAAGCGCGCCTTCTGTGTCGCAAGCCTTCGACCGAATTTGAAAAACTGCTGGGCTATGTGGCCGAGCCGGAGATGGTGCACCGGGACAACCTGGTGCTGGCCGTGGGCGCGTGATTGCCGGATTGCTTTAGCGTTGTGCGCACAGTCGCCCAAGCCATAAAAAATGCCTGCTCATTGCAGGCATTTTTGTTGATGGACGCGGAGATCAGCGGGGTGTGGTGGTCAGCGGTGGAATCCCGTCCAGTTCACCCGGCATGCTGTTTTGCGGGTCGGGGTCAAAACTGGCGCCAGGGGGGAGTTCCATGCCCGGGTTGATCAGCATGGACCCCGTGCGGTACATGCCCGTCCCCGTATGCTCACCTTCTCGTGTCCGCATGCCGCTGCGCAAGTAGCGGTTGCGCTGTTCATGCCGAGGCAGGTAGCGTGCCAGCTCGGTCAGGGCCATTTCATAGACCCCCCGCTTGAACTCGACGACCACGTCCAGAGGCACCCAGTAGTCATTCCAGCGCCAGGCATCGAACTCGGGGTGGTTGGTCGCTCGGAGATTCAAGTCCCAGTCGTGGCCCACCAGTTGGAGCAGATACCAGATTTGTTTCTGGCCCTTGTAATGTCCGCGCGCGTCGCGGCGGATGTACCGGTCAGGCACCTCATAGCGCAACCAGTCCCGTGTGCGGGCCACCACGCGCACGTGGTCAGGCAATAATCCCACCTCTTCGTGCAGCTCCCGGAACATGGCTTGCTCGGGGGTTTCGCCCCGGTCAATGCCACCCTGCGGAAACTGCCAGCTGTGGGTGCGTATGCGCTTGCCCCAGAACACCTGGTTTCTCTGGTTGAGCAGGATGATGCCGACGTTCGGCCGAAAGCCGTCCCGGTCAAGCATAATCAAACCCCAAATTTTTAAACTGTGTCCATTATGCACGGCGCCTAGCGCGCAGCAAGTGGACTGCTCTGATCCGCCCGAAATCGATCCCGATGAAAGCCTCCCAATTCTTTATCTCCACCCTCAAGGAAGCCCCGGCCGACGCAGAAGTGGTCAGCCACAAACTCATGATGCGGGCAGGGCTGATCAAGAAGCTGGGCGCTGGCATCTATAACTACATGCCTCTGGGCCTGCGCGTGATCCGCAAGGTGGAAGCCATCGTGCGCGAAGAGATGAACCGCGCGGGCGCCGTGGAGCTGACCATGCCCGTGGTGCAACCTGCCGAGCTGTGGCAGGAAACAGGCCGCTTTGACAAGATGGGCCCCGAGCTGCTGCGCATCCAGGACCGCCATGGCCGCGACTTCGTGGTGCAGCCCACCAGCGAAGAAGTGATCACTGACATCGCGCGCCAGGAACTCAAGAGCTACAAGCAGCTGCCGAAGAACTTCTACCAGATCCAGACCAAGTTCCGCGATGAGCGCCGCCCACGCTTTGGCCTCATGCGCGGCCGCGAGTTCATCATGAAGGACGCCTACAGCTTCGACCGCGATCAGGCGGCCGCCAAGGCCAGCTACCAGGTGATGGCCCAGGCCTACCGCCGCATTTTTGACCGCTTCGGCCTGACCTACCGTGCCGTGGCGGCCGACAGCGGTGCCATCGGTGGCGACCTGTCCGAAGAGTTCCAGGTGATCGCCGCCACGGGTGAAGACGCCATCGTCTACTGCCCGCAGAGCGATTACGCCGCCAACATGGAAAAGGCCGAGGCCCTGGCGCCTGCCGGTCCACGCCCAGCGCCCGCCAAGGCCATGGAAAAGACGCCGACGCCTGGCAAGAGCACCTGCGCCGACGTGGCCGAGCTGCTGGGCGTGCCTTTGAGCACCACCGTGAAGTCGCTGGTCCTGGCCACGGACGAAACCAACGAGGCCGGCGAGATCGTCAAGAGCCAGGTCTGGCTGCTGCTGCTGCGTGGCGACCATGACATGAACGAGATCAAGGTCGGCAAGGTGCCCGGCTTGGCGGGTTTCCGGTTTGCCACGCTCTCCGAGATCGAGGACCACTTTGGCTGCAAGCCCGGCTACCTGGGCCCCATCGGCCTTCAAAAGCCGCTCAAGATTGTGGTGGACCGTGAGGTGGCCGTCATGGCCGACTGGATCTGCGGCGCCAACGAGGTGGATTTCCATATCACCGGCGTGAACTGGGGCCGCGACCTGCCCGAGCCCGATGCCGTGGCCGACCTGCGCAATGTGGTGGCGGGCGACCGCTCCCCCGATGGCAAGGGCGAGTTGGCCATCGAGCGCGGCATCGAAGTGGGCCATGTGTTCTACCTGGGCACCAAGTACAGCAAGGGCATGAATGCCACCTTCCTGGGTGACGATGGCAAGCCCGCTTTCTTTGAGATGGGCTGCTACGGTATTGGCGTCACGCGCCTGCCCGCCGCCGCCATCGAGCAGAACCACGACGAGCGCGGCATCATCTGGCCCGACGCGATCGCACCTTTCACGGTGGTGGTCTGCCCCGTGGGCATGGACCGCAGCGAGGCCGTCAAGGCTGCGGCCGAGCAGCTTTATGCCGACCTGCTGGCCGCCGGTGTGGATGTGATCCTGGACGACCGTGGCGAGCGCCCCGGCGCCATGTTTGCCGACTGGGAGCTGATCGGTGTGCCGCACCGCGTGACCATTGGCGACAAGAGCCTCAAGGAAGGTGTGGTCGAGTACCAGCACCGCCGTGACACGGCCGCGACCAAGGTGGCGGTGGCTGACATCCTGGCCCATGTGAAGGGCCGCATGGTGGTATGAGCATGAGCGAGGAGCGGAGCGCCAACGCATCCCCCACGGCCCGCCCCGTTGCGGTGGCTGGCCTCTCGCGGCGCACGTGCCTGGTTTCAGCAGCCTCGATCGCGGCACCTGCAGCCTGGCTGGCCGCGCCGCAGGCGGCACATGCGGGGGGGCAGCTTGAAGAGCCCCTGATGGACTCCGTGCGCACGGCGCTTAGTTCGGCTATTGCCAACCAGGCACCACCCGAGCCCGAGTTCTTCACCACCGAAGCCCGTCTGCACTACCTGCGCTGGCTGGGTACCCAGAGCGACCGGCTGCGCCGCCGCAAGCCCGAGTGGGAGGTGCGGCGCGATTTTCTGCAGACGGTCTGGTACGAGTCCAAACGTGCGGGGCTCGATGTATCGCTGGTCCTTGGGCTCATCCAGGTGGAGAGTGGGTTCCGCAAGTTTGCCGTGTCCAGCGTGGGCGCGAGGGGCTACATGCAGGTCATGCCGTTCTGGACGCGGGTGATCGGCGATGGCGATGCCAGCAAGCTGTTCCACATGCAGACCAACCTGCGTTTTGGCTGCGTGATCCTGCGCCACTATATCGACCGCGAGCAGGGCGATCTTTTCATGGCCCTGGGGCGCTACAACGGCAGCCGTGGCCGCTCGCCCTACCCCGATGCGGTGTTTGGCGCCCAGCGCAACTGGGCGTTCATTGACAGGCCCACAGCGCCTGCCGCCTGACGGGGTTACGCCTGAGCCGCAGGCGGGCTGCTGCTATTGCTGCCGGTGGGGCTCAAGCGTGAGACCATGACTTGGTCGATGCGGTAGCTGTCCACATCCAGCACCTCGAATTTATAGCCGCCCCAGCTCACGCTGTCGGTGCGGCGCGGTACGCGGCGCAACATCACCATCAGGAAACCTGCCAGGGTTTCGTACTCCCCGGTGTGCGGCAGTTCGTCGAGCGACAGCGCGTGCAGCACGTCCTCAATGGAGGTGACGCCGTCGATGAGCCACGAGTCCTCATCGCGCCGCACGATCTGTTCTTCGTCTGCGGGGCCCACCAGATCGCCCATCACCGTGCTCATCACGTCGTTCAGGGTCACGACTCCCACCACCAGGCTGTATTCGTTCACGATGACGGCAAAGTCCTCGTGTACCTGGCGGAACTGCTCCAGCACCTCGGACAGGGTGAGCCGGTCGGGCACGATGAGCACCTTGCGCACCAGGCTGTCGTCGGCCAGCGAAATGGGCTGGTTGTTCAGCACGCGCTGGAACAGGTCCTTGGCGTCCACATAACCCACCACATGGTCGATGTCGCCCTCGCACACGGGGTAGGTCGAAAAGGGCTCGGCCGCAATGCGCAGCCGGATGACGGAGTCGGGCTCATCGCGCAGGAAGAAGGCCACCCGGTCGCGCGGCGACATGGCGCTGGACACGGTGCGTGTGTCCAGCTCGAACACATTGGTGATGACCTGCTGCTCCCGCGCGGCCAGCACCCCGGCACGGGCACCGGCCTCCATCATTGCCAGGATGTCGTCGGAGGTGATGCGGTCGTCGCGCAGCGACGACAGCCCCAGCACGCGGAACAGCGCATCTGCCCCGCGGCTGTAGAACCACACCAGTGGGCGCAGCAGCGTGGTGCACCAGGCCATGGGCTGCGCCAGGCGCACCACCAGCCGCTCGGGCTCGGCCATGCCCAGGCGCTTGGGGAACAGGTCGGCAAACAGGATGAACAGCGAGGTGATGACCAGGAAGGACACCAGGAACCCCGCCTTCTCTGCGGTCGATTCGGACAGCCACAGCCTGAGCAGCGCGGTGAAATGGGGGCTCAGCGCCCCCTCGCCCACGATACCGCCCAGGATGGCCACGGCGTTCTGGCCCACCTGCACCACCGTGAAATAGTCTCCCGGCTGCTCCTGCATGCGCAGCACGCGGTCTGCGCGTGCATCGCCTTCGTCGGCCATCTGCCGCAGCCGCAGGCGGCGGGCGGCCGCGAGCGAGATCTCGGCCATGGAGAAGAAGGCACTGGCTGCAATCAGCAGCCCGATGACGAAGAGGCTTTGGGACAGGGTCATGGGAGGGACGGGCGGCGCAGGCTAGGGCACAGCGGCCACCCGAGTGTATCTGCGCGCCCTGCGGGCGGACACCGGCTGCGCACCGCCCGTGAAGGCGGCCGGCAACCACGGGCAGCCGCTACTGCACGAAGCCGATGCGGCTGCGGCCCGAGGCCGCCTTGGGCAGATCGGTAATCTCCACCGTGCTGCGCCGGTCCAGCCGCGCATTGCCAAAGCCCGTCATCAGTGCCCTGCGCATTTCGCGCGGCGGCATCTGGGCCAGGTGGTCCAGCACGTCGTCCAGGGGTTCCGGGTCCAGCAGGCGGCCCCAGTCATGCCCCGCGCGGATGCCGACGTACAGGTTGCGGGCGATGGTGCGCGCCTGCTCCAGCGTGGGCGCCTCCACCTCGAACACGTTCATGCGGTTCAGGATGGGGTCGGGAATGCCACGCGTGTCGTTGGCCGTGGTGATCCAGATCACCTGGCTCGCGTCGATGGCCACCTCGGCAAACTCATCGGTAAAGCTCTGGGCGGTGTCGTATTCGAGCAGGCTGTACAGCGCGCCCAGTGGGTCATACTGCGCATCGGTGCTGGCCTTGTCGATCTCGTCCACCACGATGACCGGGTTGGCATACTCGCCCTCCACCAGGGCCTCGAACACCTTGCCCGGGCGGGCTCCTTTCCATTGCGCCGACGACCCCGACAGCAACCAGCCAGCGGTCATGGAACTCATCGGCAGCAGGTTCATGCCCGTGCCCAGCAGCTCGGCCAGGTGGCGTGCAAAGTGCGTCTTGCCGATACCGGGCGGGCCCAGCAGCAGCATGGGCGTGACCTCCAGGCCATCACTGCTGTCCTGCGCCAGCGCCACATGGCGCTTCACATCGTCCAGCACCTCGGTGAAGTTGGGCAGCTGCTCGTACAGGCTGGCCATGTCGGGCACGCCCGAGGGTTTGACCTGAAAACGCTCCGGGCCACGCTCCAGCATGCGTTCGTACACGGTGCGCAGGGTTTCGTATTCGCGCTGATTGCCGGACTCTTGCAACCGGGCCAGCTTGCGTTCCACATCACCCGGATGGAACACATTGCGCATCTGGGCCACCGGCAGGCGCAGGGCGGGGGACTGGGGAACAAGGCTATGGCTGGTCATTGCATGCTCCTGTGATGGTTACGTCACGCAACCATTCAAGCACACAACATGCCCGCTGCTCCACCGGAAAAGCCCCCGATTGGTGCAGCTGTTGCAGGCAAACAAAAAGGCCGCCCGAAGGCGGCCTGATGGCGGGTGGTGCAATGGCCGTGTCGATCAGCCTTCGGTGCCCAGCACCTGCTTGAGTTCGCCCGACTCGTACATCTCCATCATGATGTCCGAGCCGCCGATGAACTCACCCTTCACGTACAGCTGCGGAATCGTGGGCCAGTTGCTGTATTCCTTGATGCCCTGGCGGATTTCGTCGTCTTCGAGCACGTTGACGGTGACCACGCTCTTGGGGTCCACGCCGCAGGCCTTGAGGATCTGGATCGCGCGGCCCGAAAAACCGCACATGGGGAAGCTGGCGCTGCCCTTCATGAACAGCAGGATGTCGCTGGATTTGACGAGGGCGTCGATGCGTTGTTGGGTGTTGCTCATGGGTAAAACTCCTTGAATGGGGCTGGCGGGCAGAGGGTGGCAGGGTGCCCGCAATGGGATGGATTATTTCACTGTCTGCGCCAAGGGCCACTGCCCCCCTGTGCAACGCGCAATGCCAGCGAGGTCATTGCGGCTTTGCACCTGGGCAAAGCCCTGGGCGGCCAGCAGCGCTTGCACCGCCGCTGCCTGGTCGTAGCCATGCTCCAGCAGCAGCCAGCCGCCGGGGCGCAGGTGGGCGGGCGCCTGGGCCGCGATGGCTTGGATGTCGTCCAGCCCGTCGGCGCCGCTGGCCAGGGCCTGCAGCGGCTCGTGCGTCAGCGCTGCCAGGTGCGGATCGGCGCTGGGGATGTAGGGGGGGTTGGAGACGATGGCGTCGAACGGGCCCTGCACGCCCGCCAGCCAGTTGGCTTGCTGGAACTGCACGGACAAACCCAGCCGCTGGGCGTTGGCCTGGGCCACGGCCAGTGCATCGGCGCTGGCATCCACCGCCAGTAGCTGGGCGTTGGCGCACTGGCTTTGCAGCGCCAGCGCAATGGCGCCGCTGCCGGTGCCCAGGTCCGCCACGCGCGGCGATGCCAGTGGGGCGATGATTTCCAGCGCCCAGTCCACCAGGGTTTCGGTGTCAGGGCGTGGGTCCAGAACGCGGGCGTCTACCTGCAGCATCAGCCCATAAAACTCCTTGCGCCCCGTCAGGTAGGCCACGGGCTCGCCCACTGCGCGGCGCTGGCACAGGGCGATGAAAGCGTCGTGGGTACCGGGCTCCAGCGTGTCGGTGTCATGCGCCAGCAGCCAGGCGCGGCCAGCGTCGGGGCGGCCCAGGGCGTGCAGCAGCAGTAGCTGGGCGTCAATGCGCGGCAGTCCCAGCGTGTGGGCCTGGGCCAGGGCTTGTGCCAGGGTGGGGGTTGTCTGGTTCACTATGAATTTAATAGCTGCCTGCGCTTGCTGGATAAGCGCGGGAGGCCCTTTTTTTTAAAGATCTGTGGTCACGCCACACTCATCTCCAGCTCTTCCAGTTGTTCCGCCTCGCGCGCATGTTGCAGCGCCTGCAGCACGTCGCCCAGGTCGCCTTCCATCACCTGCAGCAGTTTGTACAGCGTGAGGTTGATGCGGTGGTCTGTGAGCCGCCCCTGAGGGAAGTTGTAGGTGCGGATGCGGTCGCTGCGGTCGCCGCTGCCGATCAGGCCCTTGCGCAGCGCGGCTTCCTTGGCGGCGCGCTCGCTGCGTTCTTTCTCCTGGATGCGGGCCTGCAGCACCTGCAACGCCTTGGCCTTGTTGCTGTGCTGGCTGCGGCCGTCCTGGCACTCGGCCACGATGCCGGTGGGCAAGTGCACCACGCGCACGGCCGAGTCGGTCTTGTTGATGTGCTGGCCGCCCGCGCCGCTGGCGCGGAAGGTGTCGATGCGCAGGTCGGCCGGGTTGAGCTTGATGGCCTCGTGCTCGTCGGGTTCGGGCATCACTGCCACGGTGCAGGCGCTGGTGTGGATGCGGCCTTGCGTCTCGGTGGCGGGCACGCGCTGCACGCGGTGGCCGCCGGATTCGAACTTGAGCGCGCCATATACGTGGTCGCCCTCGATGCGCAGCACGATTTCCTTGTAGCCACCCAGCTCGGCGGCGTTCTCGCTCACCACCTCCACCCTCCAGCCCACGTTGGCGGCGTAGCGGGTGTACATGCGTGTGAGGTCGCCCGCGAACAGGGCGGATTCGTCGCCGCCCGTGCCCGCGCGGATTTCGACGAAAGCGTTGCGCGCATCGTCCGGGTCCTTGGGCAGCAGCAGGCGCTGCAGTTCGTCTTCCAGCTGCAGAAGTTCGGCCTCGGCACTGGTGATTTCTTCCTGCGCCATCTCGGCCATGTCGGGGTCGGCCAGCATCTCGCGCGCGCCGGCCAGGTCGGCCTCGCGCTGCTGGTAGCGGGCGTAGCGGCCCGCCACCTGCGTGACCTCGGCATGCTCGACGGAGATGCGCCGGTACTGCGCCATGTCGCTCATGATGTCTTCGCGCGAGAGCAGAAAGTCCAGCTCGCCCAGGCGCTGTGCGTAGCGCTCCAGCTGGCTTCGGAGGAAAGGTTTCATGGAATTCTGGAGAAAATGGGTGCTACCAGTTTGGTAGCTATTGACGCTTGTATATCAGGCGCCAGGGGCCGATTTGGCTTGAAATCGGGGCGGGCAGGGGAGCGGGCGAGCGCCGCTACAGCCCGTTGTTGTTGGGGGTCTTGCTCTGCGCGCGCAGGAACAGGCGCGAGACGGTCTGGGCTGTCTGGGCGCGCATCTCGGCGTCACCCGCGCGCAACTCGGCCAGGGTGCCGTGCAGCATCTTCTGCGTGAGGCCGCGCGAGAGTGCTTCGAGCACGGCATCCACATCCTCGCCCTTGGCCAGCAGCTTCTTGGCGCGGGCGATCTCCAGCGCGCGCCACTCGTCCGTCTGGGCGTTGAGCTGCTGGATCAGCGGCACCACGCCCCCCTCGGCAGCGGCGGGGCTGCGCAGCTCCATCCAGTGCATGAAGCTCTGCACGCCGGCGTCGATGATGGCTTCGGCTTGGGCCACGGCGGCCTGGCGGTTGGCCTGCGCTGTCTGCACCACGGTGGCCAGATCGTCTACGGTGTACAGGTACACGTCGCCCAGGGCTTTCACCTCAGGCTCGATGTCGCGTGGCACGGCCAGATCGACCATGAAGATGGGGCGGTGGCGGCGCTTCTTGAGTGCGCGCTCCACAGCGCCCAGGCCGATGATGGGCAGGCTGCTGGCGGTGCAGCTGATGACGGCGTCGAACTCGTGCAAACGCTCGGGCAGGTCGGCCAGACGCATCACCTCGCCGCCAAAACGGGTGGCGAGCTTTTCGCCGCGCTCCAGCGTGCGGTTGGCAATGGCGATGGCCTTGGGGTTCTTCGCGGCGAAGTGCGTGGCGCACAGCTCGATCATTTCGCCCGCGCCGACGAACAGCACGCGGATCTTGGAAAGGTCTTCAAACAGCTGCCCCGCCAGGCGCACGGCGGCGGCGGCCATGCTGATGCTGTGTGCGCCGATTTCGGTGCTGCTGCGCACCTCCTTGGCCACGGCAAAACTGCGCTGGAATAGCTGGTTGAGCGTGGTGCCCAGGGCGCCAGCCGTTTCGGCGGCACGCACAGCGTCCTTCATCTGACCCAGGATCTGGGCTTCGCCCAGCACCATCGAATCGAGCCCGCTGGCCACGCGAAAGGCGTGGCGTGCGACCAAGCTGTCTTCGAGCGTGTAGGAGTGCGAGCGCAGCAGTGCGGGGCTTACGCCGCCGCTGTGGGCCAGCCAGCCCAGCGTGTGGTCCATGGCAGGCTCGTCGCCCGCGCAGTAAATTTCGGTGCGGTTGCAGGTCGAGATGATGGCGGTCTCGACCCCGGGGTGGCGGCTGGCACCGCCGCCAGAGTGGCCCAGCGACTGGCGCAAACCGTGCAACGTGGGAGCGATCTGGTCGAGCGCAAACGCGAACCGGCCGCGCAGGTCGAGCGGCGCGGTGGTGTGGTTGATGCCGAGGGCCCAGACTGCCATAGCCGCCAATTATAAAATTGTTGGCCCGGACAGGTGGCCTTGCCTGTTCATGCCTTGATTTGGGTCAATTCATGGGTCCCCTCGACATCCTCAACCATCTGCTGAACTTTGTGGCGCCCGCCGCCTTTGTGGCCCTGCTGCTGGTGCTGGGCGGGCGGCTGCTGGGCGCCAAGGGGGGCGCCCTGGCGGGCTGGCGCCAGTGGGCGGCGGTGTTTGTGGTGGGGCTGGTGGTGCTGGCCGCAGGCTTGGCGCTGTGGGGGCGCGACGGCAAGATGCTGACCTATGCCGCGCTGGTGGTGGCCACCGCCACCTGCCAGTGGGTGCTGGTGCGGGGCTGGAAGGGCTGACTGCCCTGGGTGTCCTGCCGGGCCGTGGGGCCGCAAATCGTGGCTTGGGATGCCCGTGTTTTCAGGGAGTTTGCAGGGGCCGAATGCCGATGAGAATCGGGGCGTAGCCCGAGGGCGCGCGCAACGCGCGGCAGGCACTTATTTCCCCCAACCCTGGAGACACCCCAATGAAATCGAAAATCGCGCTGAAAACCTGCTGGGCCGTGGCGGCTGGCCTGCTGCTGTCGGTGGCGGCATCGGCGCAGACCGCTGCCAGTTTTCCCTCCAAGCCGGTGCGCATCGTGGTCGGCTTCCCGGCGGGTGGTCCGTTGGACCAGCATGCACGCCTGCTGTCTGACCGGCTGCAGGCCGTGCTGGGCCAGCCGGTGGTGATGGACTACAAGGCAGGTGCGGGTGGCACCGTGGGGGCGCAGGATGTGATGAAGGCCCCTGCCGACGGCCACACCCTGATGCTGGCGAACACGGGCGTGATGGTGATCAACCCGGCGCTCTACAGCCGCCTGCCTTATGCCACGCTCAAGGACTTCACGCCGATTGCGCGCACTGCCATGCAGCCGCTGGCGCTGCTGGTGAACCCCAGCGTGCCTGCCAAGAACCTGCAGGAGTTCATGGCGTACGCCAAGTCGCGGCCTGGCCAGGTCAACTTTGGCTCGGCGGGCAACGGCGGCATCAGCCACCTGGTGCCCGAGATGTTCAAGACCGCCACGGGCCTGTTCATGGTGCACATCCCCTACCGGGGCAGTGCGCCCGCGTTCACCGACCTGATGGGTGGGCAGGTGCAGTTCATGGCCGAGAGCATTCCGCAGGCTGCTGCGTACCACAAGCAGGGCAAGGTGCGCGCCCTGGCCGTGACCAGCAAGGAGCGCAACCCCGCGCTGCCCGATGTGCCAACGGTGATCGAGAGCGGCATCAAGGGCTTCGAGGTGGTGGGCTTTTACGGCTTTCTGGCCCCGGCAGGCACGCCCAAGGACGTGGTGGCCAAGCTCAGCGATGCCTTCGGCCAGGTGATGCAGTCGCCCGATGTGAAAAGCCGCATGGTGAGCCAGGGCGCCGACCCAGCGTTTCTGGGCGCGGATGATTTTGCGAAGTTCCTGGCCGCCGAGATGCCGCGCTGGGCGGATGCGGTGAAGAAGTCAGGCGCGAAGCTGGACTGACCCCCTGAGGCGCTGCGCGCCTTCCCCCTGAAGGGGGACGCCACCCCTGGCCCGGCGAAGCCGGTTCCACGGTGGCGCTGGCTTGGGGTGGGGTTCTTTAAGCCGTGGCGGGAGAGAAGAAGTCCACGCGGTCGGTGATGATGCCGTCCGTGCCCAGTGCGATGAGCCGCTGTGCGGCCCAGTCGTCGTTGACGGTGTAGCTGAGCGTGCGCATGCCCAGGCCCTTGACCTGGGCTACCAGGGCTGTGTCCCACAGCGCGTGGTTGCAGACGATGGCCACGCAGCCCAGCCGCTGGGCCACGTCGGCCCAGCCGTCCCACAGGGTGTCGAGCAGCAGTGCGCGCGGGATGTGCGGCGCGGCGGCCTTTGCACCCTCCAGCGCCTCGGGCTGGAAGGAGGAGAACAGCGGCGGCACGGCCTGGCCTTGCCACAGGCGGGCCGCGGTTTCGCCCACCACCTGACCGGTGGTGGCTTCCGTCCCCGGCGTGGGCTTGATCTCGATGTTCAGCAGGAACCCGTTGGCGATGCAGTAGCGCGCCAGGTTCTCCAGTGTGGGCAGGGGCTCGCCCGCGTGGCTGCGCGAATGCCAGCCGCCCGCGTCCAGCTGGGCAAGCTGGCTCCAGGGCAGGTCGCCACCCGTGCCACGGCCATTGGTCGTGCGGTTGAGTGTGGCGTCGTGCATGAGAAAAGGCACGCCATCGCTGCTGAGCTTGGCGTCACACTCGAACATGCGGTAGCCGTGCTGCGCGCCCAGGCGGAACGCGGCCAGGGTGTTTTCGGGGGCCAGCTTGCCAGCGCCTCGGTGGGCGATCCAGCGGGGGTAGGGCCAGGGGGCGGTCATCGTGGTGTCTTCCTTGGTGCGGTTGCGCTGCACGCGCACTTTGAAACTGGCGCGAACCAGGCCAGTGCCACCGTGGAACTGGCTCCGCCAGGCCACGGGTGGCGTCCCCCTTCCCGGCGAAGCCGAGAGAAGGGGGAAGGTGCGAAGCGCCTCAGGGGGATGTCACATCCTCCGCTTGCCTGTCGTGGCGTCAAACGCGTGCAGGCGGTCGGCGCGCGGCTGCACGTGGATCACGGTGTCTGGGGCCGGAGCGTGCGTGCCTTCTTCCACGCGCACGATGATCTGTTCGCCGTTGATGCGGCCATAGATCAGGCGCTCGGCGCCCAGCAGTTCCACGGTTTCCACCGTCACGGCCCAGCCTTCGCTGCGCACATCCAGGTGCTCGGGGCGGATGCCCAGGATGGTGCCGGGCTGTGCACCGGGAGCGTTCTTGAGCAGGTTCATCGGCGGCGAGCCGATGAAGCTGGCCACGAAGGTGGTGGCGGGCGTGTGGTAGACCTCTTCGGGCGTGCCGAACTGTTCCATGTTGCCGGCGTTCATCACGATCATGCGCTGCGCCAGCGTCATGGCCTCGACCTGGTCGTGCGTCACGAACAGGCTGGTGATGCCCAGCTCGCGGTGCAGTTTCTGGATTTCGAGGCGGGTCTGGGCGCGCAGCTTGGCGTCCAGGTTGGACAGGGGCTCGTCAAACAGGAACACCTGGGGCTGGCGCACGATGGCGCGGCCCATGGCCACACGCTGGCGTTGGCCGCCGGACAGCTCACGGGGCTTGCGCTCCAGCAGGTGGCCCAGTTCGAGGATCTTGGCGGCCTTGTCCACGCGCGCTTTGATTTCTTCCTTGGGCACCTTGGCGATCTTCAGGCCATAGGCCATGTTCTCGAAGTTCGTCATGTGGGGGTAGAGCGCGTAGTTCTGGAACACCATCGCGATATCGCGCTGGGCGGGTTCCAGGTCATTCACCACGCGGTCGCCAATGCGCAACTCGCCGCCGGAGATTTCCTCCAGGCCCGCGACCATGCGCAGCAGCGTGGACTTGCCGCAGCCCGAGGGGCCCACGATCACGACGAATTCACCGTCCTTGACCTCGGCGTTCACGCCATGGATGACCTGGTTGGCCTTGGGGCCGTGCCCGTAGCGCTTGATGATGTTGCGAAGAGAGAGAGATGCCATTTTGCTATTAAATTAGTAGCTGCTAACGCAGATGGATAAGGCGGTAGGGGCTTGTTTGGCTTGTGTTTTTGTCACTTTTCCGTGTCTACCAGGCCCTTGACGAACCAGCGCTGCATGACCACGACCACAAAGGCCGGGGGCAGCATGGCCAGAAGAGCCGTGGCCATCACGATGTTCCACTCGTTGCCTGCATCGCCACCGGCAATCATGCGTTTGATGCCGATCACCACGGGGTACATGTCTTCGGACGTGGTCACCAAGAGCGGCCACAGGTACTGGTTCCAGCCGTAGATGAACTGGATCACGAACAGCGCGGCAATCGAGGTGCGCGACAGCGGCACCAGGATGTCCTTGAAGAAGCGCATCGGGCCTGCGCCGTCCACACGCGCGGCTTCGACCAGCTCGTCGGGCACGGTGAGGAAGAACTGGCGGAACAGGAAGGTGGCCGTGGCCGAGGCGATCAGTGGCACCGTGAGGCCCGCGTAGGTGTTGAGCATGCCCAGGTTGGACACGACCTCGTAGGTGGGGCCGATGCGCACTTCCACGGGCAGCATCAGGGTGATGAAGATCAGCCAGAAGCAGATGCCCTTGAAGGGGAAGCGGAAGTACACGATGGCAAACGCCGACAGCAGCGAGATCGCGATCTTGCCCACGGTGATGACGATGGCGGTGACAAAACTCACCCACATCATGCGCGCCACAGGCGCGGTGGAGCCTGCGCCCGAGCCGCCGCCAAACAGCGTGTCGTGGTAGGTGTTCCAGAAATTGCCGCCGGGCACCATGGGCATGGGCACCTGCACGATGTCCTGCGCGGTGTGGGTGGAGGCCACAAAGGCCAGGTACAGCGGGAAGCCGACGATGATCACGCCCAGCACCATGATGAGGTGCGAGAACGCGGTGAGATAAGGACTACGTTCAACCATTTCAGTACTGCACTTTCTTCTCGACGTAGCGGAATTGGATGACGGTGAGCACGACCACAATGGCCATCAGCACTACCGATTGCGCCGCCGATCCGCCCATGTCCATGGCCTTGAAGCCGTCGTGGTAGACCTTGTAGACCAGGATGGCGGTGTCGCGCCCCGGGCCGCCCTGCGTGGTGGCGTCCACGATGGCGAAGGTGTCGAAGAAGGCATACACCACGTTGATCACCAAAAGGAAGAAGGTGGTGGGCGAGAGCAGCGGGAACTGGATGCTCCAGAACCGGCGCCAGGGGCCTGCTCCGTCGATGGCGGCCGCTTCAATCAGCGACTTGGGGATGGACTGCAGCCCTGCCAGGAAGAACAGGAAGTTGTAGGAAATCTGCTTCCACACCGCCGCGATCACGATCAGCCCCATGGCATGGTCGGAGTTGAGCATGTGGTTCCAGTCAAAGCCCGACTGGCGCAGCAGGTAGGCCACCACACCCAGCGAGGGCGAGAACATGAACATCCAGAGCACGCCGGCCACGGCAGGTGCCACGGCGTAGGGCAGCAGCAGCGCGGTCTTGTAGACCATGGCGCCCTTGATGATGCGGTCGGCAAAGATCGCCAGGATCAGCGACAGGCTGATGCCCACCGCCGCCACCAGCACCGAGAAGAAGGCCGTCGTCTTGAACGAGGCGAGGTAGCCCGGGTCGTCGAACAGATGCTTGAAGTTGTCCAGCCCCACCCATTCGGTGGACATGCCGAAGCTGTCCTGCATCTGGAAGGACTGCACCAAGGCCTGGCCTGCAGGCCAGAAAAAGAAGACGCTGATGATGACCAGCTGGGGGGCCAGAAGCACCCAGGGCAGCCACGCAGAGCGAAAAAGTACGCGTTTTTCCATGTCGGAACTCTCAAAAAGAAAACCCCGCCGCCCCGTGAACCATGCTGGTTGACGGGGCGGCGGGCTTTCGATGCCACCGGGCGGGGCAGCCAGGCAACATCATCAGGCGCTAGGCAGCGCTTACTTGTTGGCGCGTGCGAAACGGGCCAGTTGCTCGTTGCCGCGTGTCACGGCGGTGTCCAGGGCTTCCTTGGGCGACTTCTTGCCCGACCAGATCTGCTCGGTTTCCTCGTCGATGATGGAGCGGATCTGCACGAAGTTGCCCAGGCGGATGCCGCGCGACTTTTCGGTGGCCTTCTTGATCATCTGCGTCACGGCCACATCGGTGCCGGGGTTCTTGGTGTAGAAGCCCGATGCCTCGGTCAGCTGGTAGGCGCCCATGGTCACAGGCAGGTAGCCCGTGCGCTGGTGGCTGGCAGCCTGCACCTTGGTGTCGTTCAGGAAGTTCAGGAAGTCGGCCACGCCCTTGTACTCATCGGCCTTCTTGCCAGCCATCACCCACAGGCTGGCGCCACCGATGGCGGTGTTCTGCGGCGCGCCCTTCACGTCAGGGTAGTAGGGCAGGGTGGAGATGCCATAGGCGAACTTGGCTTCCTTGGCCACGCGGGCGTACAGGCCCGAGGAGCCGGTGATCATGGCGCATTCGCCCGAGGGGAACGAGGCATCTGGCACATTGCCCCGGCCCTTGTAGACGAAGCTGCCTTCCTTGGAAGCCTTGGCCAGGTTTTCGAAGTGGCGCACATGCAGCGGCGAGTTCAGCTGCAGCTGGGCATCCGTGCCGTCAAAGCCGTTGTTCTTGGACGCGAACAGCGTGTTGTGCCACAGCGAGAAGCTTTCCAGCTGCGTCCAGCTGATCCAGCTGGTGGTGAAGGGGCAGCTGTGGCCGCTGGCCTTGAGCTTGGAGGCGGCGGCAAACACTTCGGGCCAGGTCTTGGGCGGCTTGTCGGCATCCAGGCCCGCCTTCTTGAAGGCGTCCTTGTTGTAATAGAACACCGTGGTGGAGCTGTTGAGCGGGTAGCTCAGCATCTGGCCGTTGGGGGCGGTGTAGTAACCGGCCACGGCCGACACGTACTGGGTGGGCTCGAACTTGAAGCCGCCGTCGTTCAGCACCTTGGCGGCGGGCACGATGGCGCCCTTGCTGGCCATCATGGTGGCCGTGCCCACTTCAAACACCTGCAGGATGTGGGGCGCGTTGCCTGCACGGAAGGCGGCGATGGCGCCTGTCATGGATTCGTCATACGTGCCCTTGTAGGTGGGCACGACCTTGTACTTGGTCTGGCTGGCGTTGTACTGCTTGGCCAGGTCGTTCACCCACTCACCAAGCGCTGCGCTCATTGAGTGCCACCACTGAATCTCGACTGGCTGTGTCTGGGCTTGCACAGGTGCGCAGACCGACAGGGCAATGGCAGCGCAGACCGCCAGATGCTTCGTTTGCATGAATATTTCCTCCGAGGATGACGAAAAGCACAAAGGCTGGATGCTATGCAGCCGATGTGACATTGATATGTCGTTGTCGCATACCGCTAGCGCTTGCAACAACCGGGGAAACCCCTTGGGGGTCCCGCAAGGGGAGCGATTGTGACTCTTTTGTGACAATGTGTGGCGCAATTGCCGAGGCTTGCAAGGTTTTGTGCGATGCACCATGCTGGTGACTGCTTGCTGGTTTCCGTTCTTCCGGTTCGTTCGCGCCGCAGCGCGCCGGAGTCTTTCCTCTCTCACCTTCATTCTTATTGCCATGGCCCTCAATTCGCTTGACAAGAACAAGATCAAATTTTTGTTGCTGGAGGGCATCCATTCCTCTGCGGTGGATGTGATCCGTGCGGCGGGCTACACCCAGATCGAGACGGTGTCCGGCGCGCTGCCGGACGAGGAACTCAAGCGCAAGATCGCCGACGTGCACTTCGTGGGCATCCGCTCGCGCACCCAGCTCACCGAAGAGGTGTTTGCCCAGGCGCACAAGCTGGTGGCGGTGGGCTGTTTTTGCATCGGCACCAACCAGGTGGACCTGAACGCGGCGCGCGAGCGGGGCATTGCGGTGTTCAACGCGCCGTATTCCAACACCCGCTCCGTGGCCGAACTGGTGCTGGCCGAGGCTATCCTGCTGCTGCGCGGCGTGCCCGAGAAAAACGCCGTGGCGCACCGGGGTGGCTGGCTCAAGAGCGCCGACAACGCCTACGAGATCCGGGGCAAGACCTTGGGCATCGTGGGCTATGGCTCCATCGGCACGCAGCTGTCGGTGCTGGCCGAGGCGCTGGGCATGCAGGTGGCATTTTTTGATGTGGTCAACAAGCTGCCCCTGGGCAACGCGCGCCAGGTTCAGCACCTGCACGACCTGCTGGGCCAGAGCGACATCGTGAGCCTGCATGTGCCCGAGCTGCCGTCCACCGAAGGCATGATCGGCGCGGCCGAGATTGCCGCCATGAAACCCGGCGGCATCCTCATCAACGCCGCGCGCGGCACGGTGGTGGATATCGAAGCGCTGGCCGGGGCGCTCAAGGCTAAAAAACTGCTCGGCGCCGCCATCGACGTGTTCCCGGTGGAGCCACGCACCAACAAGGACGAGTTTGTGTCGCCCCTGCGCGGGCTGGACAACGTGATCCTGACCCCGCACATCGGCGGCTCCACCATGGAGGCGCAGGCCAACATCGGCCTCGAAGTGGCTGAAAAGCTGGTGAAGTACAGCGACAACGGCACCAGCACGTCGTCCGTCAACTTCCCGGAGGTGGCTTTGCCCGCCCACCCCGGCAAGCACCGCCTGCTGCACATCCATCGCAACGTGCCGGGCGTGTTGTCCGAGATCAACCGCATCTTCTCGGACAACGCGATCAACATCTCGGCCCAGTACCTGCAGACCAACGAGAAGATCGGCTACGTGGTGATCGACATCGACGCAGCGTCGTCCGATCTGGCGCTGGACAAGCTCGCGCGGGTCACCGGCACGCTCAGAAGCCGCGTGCTTTTCTGATCCCGGCCATCGGTCGCTGTTGCCTTGCCGCTGCCCCGGGCCCGGCAAGGGGAGGGCCAGTGGCTTAAAATCGCCCCCCCGAGGCTCATGGGCGCGCGGCGCCCACCCCAGGTAGATCCCCCATGAATGTTCCGATTGCGTTGGCTGCCTTGCAGGCGCAGGCTGCCGAGCCCGCCCGTCTGCGCGAGATTCCCTACAACTACACCTCGTTCTCCGACCGGGAGATCGTGATCCGCCTGCTGGGCTCCGCCTCCTGGGACGTGCTGGACCAACTGCGCAAGGAGCGCCGCACGGGCCGCTCGGCCCGCATGCTGTACGAAGTGCTGGGCGACATCTGGGTGGTGCAGCGCAACCCCTACCTGCAGGACGACCTGCTGGACAACCCGGCCCGCCGCAAGCTGCTGGTGGAGGCCCTGCACCACCGCCTGGCCGAGATCGAAAAGCGCCGCACCCCGGCCGATGACGCCGGGCGTGACCGCCTGGTGGGCGAGCTGGTGGTGGCCGCGCGCCGCGCTGTGACTGAGTTCGATGCCAAATTCGAGCAGGCCGCGCAGCTGCGCCGCCAGATCCAGCGCACGCTGGGCCGCCTCACAGCCAAGGACAACATCAAGTTTGATGGCCTCTCGCGCGTGTCCCACGTGACGGATGCGACCGACTGGCGCGTCGAGTATCCATTTGTGGTGCTCACCCCCGACACCGAGGCCGAAATGGCCGGCCTGGTCAAGGGCTGCATCGAGCTGGGCCTGACCATCATTCCGCGGGGGGGCGGCACGGGCTACACCGGCGGAGCGATCCCGCTGACCTGGAAGAGCGTGGTCATCAACACCGAAAAGCTCGAAGCCATGACCGAGGTGGAGATGCGCCGCCTGCCTGGCATGGACAGCGAAGTCGGCACGGTGTGGACCGAAGCCGGCGTGGTCACCCAGCGCGTGGCCGACGCGGCCGAGCGTGCGGGCTTTGTGTTTGCCGTGGACCCAACCAGTGCCGAGGCCTCGTGCATTGGCGGCAACATTGCCATGAACGCGGGCGGCAAGAAGGCCGTGCTGTGGGGCACGGCGCTGGACAACCTGGCCAGCTGGCGCATGGTCACGCCCGATGCCCAGTGGCTGGAAGTGACGCGCCTGGACCACAACATGGGCAAGATCCATGACGTGGAAGTGGCCACTTTCGAGCTGCAGTATTTCGAGGCCGATGGCAAGACGCCCGTGCGCACCGAGACCCTGGCGATCCCGGGCAAGACCTTCCGCAAGGAAGGCCTGGGCAAGGACGTGACGGACAAGTTCCTCTCGGGCCTGCCGGGCATCCAGAAGGAAGGCTGCGACGGCCTGATCACCAGCGCGCGCTGGGTGGTGCATCGCATGCCTGAGCACACGCGCACGGTGTGCATGGAGTTCTTCGGCAACGCCAAGGACGCGGTCCCGAGCATCGTCGAGATCAAGGACTACATGTTCGCCGAGCAGAAGCGCTCGGGCGTGCTGCTGGCCGGCCTGGAGCACCTGGACGACCGCTACCTCAAGGCCGTGGGCTACGCCACCAAGAGCAAGAAGGGCAACGGTGGTTTGCCCAAGATGGTGCTGATTGGCGACATCGCGGGCGACAACGCCGACGAGGTGGCCCGTGTGACCAGCGAGGTGGTGCGCATTGCCAACTCACGCAGCGGCGAAGGCTTCATCGCCATCAGCGCCGAGGCGCGCAAAAAATTCTGGCTGGACCGCAAGCGCACGGCAGCCATCAGCCGCCACACCAACGCCTTCAAGATCAATGAAGACGTGGTGATCCCGCTGCCGCGCATGGCCGAATACACCGACGGCATCGAGCGCATCAACATCGAGCTCTCCCTGCGCAACAAGCTCAAGCTGTGCGACGCGCTCACCGAATTCTTCGAGCGCGGCAACCTGCCGCTGGGCAAGCAGGACGATGCGAACGAAATCCCCTCGGCCGAACTGCTGGAAGACCGCGTGGCCCAGGCCATTGCGCAGGTCGCCGAGGTGCGCGCGCTGTGGGCGGGCTGGCTGCGGGACGTGGCCACGCTGTTCCCGCAGTTGCAGGACCATACCCTGCGCGCGAGCTGGAAGACCCAGCTGCGCGCCCCGCTGCAGAGCATTTTTGCGGGCGCGGCCTTCAAGCCCATCCTGGACGAGGCCACCGCCATCCACAAGCGCGTGCTCAAGGGCCGCGTGTGGGTCGCCCTGCACATGCACGCGGGCGACGGCAATGTGCACACGAACATCCCCGTCAACAGCGACGACTACGAGATGCTGCAGACCGCGCACGAGGCGGTGGAACGCATCATGGTGCTGGCGCGCAGCCTGGACGGTGTGATCTCAGGCGAGCACGGCATTGGCATCACCAAGCTGGAGTTTCTGACCGACGAGGAGCTGCGCCCGTTTGCGCAGTACAAGCAGAAGGTGGACCCGGAAGGCCGCTTCAACAAGGGTAAGTTGCTCCGAAATCAGGAGCTGCAGGGCCATGATGGACGGGCGGTAGAGGCCAATTTTTCTTCGAATTCTGGCGTGATGCACGCCGACCTGACCAACGCCTACACGCCGAGCTTCGGCCTGATGGGCCACGAGTCGCTGATCATGCAGCAGAGCGACATCGGCGCCATTGCCGATTCGGTCAAGGACTGCCTGCGCTGCGGCAAATGCAAGCCCGTGTGCTCCACGCATGTGCCACGCGCCAACCTGCTGTACAGCCCGCGCAACAAGATCCTGGCCACCTCGCTGCTGGTCGAGGCCTTCCTGTACGAAGAGCAGACGCGCCGGGGCGTGAGCATCAAGCACTGGCAGGAGTTTGAAGACGTGGCCGACCACTGCACGGTGTGCCACAAGTGCGAAAGCCCTTGCCCGGTGAAGATCGACTTCGGCGATGTCACCATGAACATGCGCAACCTGCTGCGCAAGATGGGCAAGAAGAGCTTCAGGCCCGGCAATGCGCTGGCCATGACCATGCTCAACGCCACCAACCCCGACACCATCAAACTCATGCGCAGCGCGATGGTGGATGTGGGCTTCAAGGCCCAGCGCATGGCGGTGGACCTGCTGCGCAAGGTGGCCCGCAAGCAGACGGCCAAGCCGCCTGCCACGGTGGGCACGGCCCCGGTCAAGGAGCAGGTGATCCACTTCATCAACAAGAAGCTGCCCGGCGGCCTGCCCAAGAAGACGGCCCGCGCGCTGCTGGACATCGAGAACAAGGACTACGTGCCCATCATCCGCAACCCGGCCACCACCACGGCCGAGACGGAGGCGGTGTTCTACTTCCCCGGCTGCGGCTCCGAGCGTTTGTTCTCGCAGGTTGGCCTGGCCACGCAGGCCATGCTGTGGCACGCGGGTGTGCAGACGGTGCTGCCGCCGGGCTACCTGTGCTGCGGCTACCCCCAGCGCGGCTCGGGCCAGTTCGACAAGGCCGAGAAGATGATCACGGACAACCGCGTGCTCTTCCACCGCGTGGCCAACACGCTCAACTACCTGGACATCAAGACCGTGGTGGTGAGCTGCGGCACCTGCTACGACCAGCTGCAGGGCTACGAGTTTGACAAGATCTTCCCCGGCAGCCGCATCATCGACATCCACGAGTATTTGCTCGAAAAGGGCATCCAGCTCCAGGGCAAGGGCGCCTACCTGTACCACGAGCCCTGCCACAACCCCATGAAGCAGCAGGACTCGATGAAGACCGTGAAGGCGCTGGTGGGCGAGCAGGTGCTCAAGAGCGAGCGCTGCTGTGGCGAGTCGGGCACGCTGGGTGTGACCCGGCCTGACGTGTCCACGCAGGTGCGCTTCCGCAAGGAAGAAGAGATCCGCAAGGGCGAAGCCAAGCTGCGCGAGAGTGGCGCCGTGGCCGCCCAGGACAACGTGAAGATCCTCACCAGCTGCCCCAGCTGCCTGCAGGGCCTGAACCGCTACCAGGATGACCTGCAAAACGGCTTGCTCGAAGCAGACTACATCGTGGTCGAGATGGCGCGCGAGATTCTGGGCGAGAACTGGATGCCCGAGTATGTCGAGCGTGCCAATGGCGGCGGCATCGAGCGGGTCTTGGTCTGATGGCGGAAATGGCGTGCCCCCTGTGCGCGGAAGACGGCGGTGCGCTCGTCTGGCGCGGTGAGCACCTGCGCGTGATCCGTGCCCAGGAGGCGGGCTTTCCGGCCTTCTACCGTGTGGTGTGGAACGCGCATGTGGCTGAGTTCTCCGACCTGTCGGCCGCCGAGCGCGCGCACTGCATGGAGGCGGTGGCGCTGGTGGAGCAGGCCCTGCGCGAGCACCTGGCCCCCACCAAGGTCAACCTTGCCGCGCTGGGCAACATGGTGCCCCACCTGCACTGGCATGTGATTGCCCGGTTCGATTGGGACAGCCATTTTCCATCGCCCGTGTGGGCACCCGCCCAGCGGCCCAGCCCGGCCGCGCAGGAGGACGCCGTGCGAGCGTTGCTGCCCGCGCTGGAGGCGGCCCTGCAGCCCCGGCTGGCGGCGCTACCGCTGCCTTGATCACGCCCCTGGCTGCACAGCACCCGGCCGGCGGCGGGTGCTGCAGCGGGGCCCCGGCACAATCCACAACACAGTTTTCTCTAATCAGGAGAGTCCCATGGCAGGTTTGAAAGCAGGCGCGCCCACGCCGCAGGCACTCACGGTGCACGAGACCTCGCGGGTGCTGGAGGTCGGGTTTTCCGACGGCGCTACCTTCCGCATTCCGTTCGAATTGATGCGCGTGTATTCGCCCTCGGCCGAGGTGCAGGGCCACGGTCCGGGCCAGGAAGTGCTGCAGACCGGCAAGCGCGACGTGGCGCTGGTGAACCTGGAGCCCGTGGGCAACTACGCAGTCAAGCCCACGTTTTCCGATGGGCACGACAGCGGCATTTTCAGCTGGGACTACCTCTATGAACTGGGGCAGAAACAGGAGGCCCTGTGGGCCGAGTACACCGCGCGCCTGGCGGCCGCCGGTGTGGACCGTGACGCACCCATGGCGCCCAAAGGTGGTGCAGGCGGCCATGCATGCGGCAGCCACTGAGCGTTGCCACCGAAGCCCTTATTGACCGGTGTGCTATTGAAAGAAGAGCTGCTAAGCCAATGTGGATGCGCGGTGGCGGCTATTTTTCTTTGAATGGCGTTGTCCAAATTGCGACACAAGCCCCATTTCAGTGCGGGGTTGTCGCTGTACCTCTGGCGCTTGCGCGCCTAGCATGAAACTTATGAGCACGACCCACTTTGGTTTTCAGTCGGTGGACGAGCAGGACAAGGCGCGCCACGTGCGCGGCGTGTTCGACTCGGTGGCCTCCAAATACGACGTGATGAACGATCTCATGTCGGCGGGGCTGCACCGTGCCTGGAAGGCCTACACCGTGATGGTGGCGAACCTGCGCGAAGGCAGCCAGGTGCTGGACATCGCGGGTGGCACGGGCGACTTGTCGCTGGCCTTTGCCAAGAAGGTGGGCGCCACGGGCCGGGTGGTGCACACCGACATCAACGAAGCCATGCTGCGCGTGGGCCGCGACCGTCTGATCAACGCGGGTGTGGTGCTGCCTACCCTGGTGTGCGATGCCGAGAAGCTGCCGTTCCCCGACGCGCATTTCGACGTTGTGAGCGTGGCGTTTGGCCTGCGCAACATGACGCACAAGGACCAGGCGATTGCCGAGATGTGCCGCGTGCTCAAGCCGGGCGGCAAGCTGCTGGTGCTGGAGTTCTCGAAAGTGGCCAAGCCGCTGGAGAAAGCCTACGACTGGTATTCGTTCAAGGTGTTGCCCCGGCTGGGCAAGCTGGTGGCGGGCGACGATTCCAGCTACCGCTACCTGGCCGAATCGATCCGCATGCACCCGGGGCAGGAAGAACTCAAAAGCCTCATGCAAAAAAATGGCTTTGGGCATGTGGACTATCACAACATGACGGGGGGCATTGTGGCCCTGCATGTTGGAATCAAGTGCTGAGCATGTTGCTCGGTGATTAACGGAGACGGAGAAGTCATGATGAAACTGTGGTCTGTGGTGTTGGTCGCGATGCTGGCGTTGGCACACGCAGATGCCGACGCCCGGCGGCTGGGTGGTGGTAAATCGACGGGCAAGCAGTCGAGCAATGTGACGCAGCGCGAGTCGGCAACGCCGCCTGCCACACCGGGTGCCCCTGCACAGAACGTCAACAGTGCCGCAGCAGCCAAGCCGGCAGCTGCACCCGCAGCTACCCCTGCGGCACCGGCGAAGAAGCCTTGGGGCGCCATGCTGGGTGGTCTGGCAGCAGGCCTCGGGTTGGCATGGCTGGCCAGCTCGCTGGGTCTGGGCGCGGGTTTCGCCAACATCCTGATGGTTGTGCTGCTGGCTGTGGCCGCCTTCGTGGTCTTCAAGCTGGTGATGCGCGCGCGCAGCGGTGCGGGCAATGGCGGTGGCGCAGCGGCTGGCGGATCACCGTTTGCCTTCCAGGGCGCCGGCGCGGGTGCCGGGGCAGCAACGCCTGCGGCGGCGCAAGTGCCCCCCCAGTACAGCCCGAACAACGTGGGCAACGACGCTTCGGCACGCCCCTGGGAGCGCAACAGCATGGCCTTTGATGCCTCTCGCGCTGCGCAGGCTGGTGGCGCGGGTGCGGGTGTGGTCATTGGTTCGGGCCTGTCGGGCGCGCAGAATTGGGGCGTTCCGGCCGATTTCGACACCGAAGGTTTCCTGTCGGCGGCCAAGCGCAACTTTGTCACGCTGCAGGCTGCATGGGACCGCTCGGACATCAGCACCCTGCGCTCCATGATGACAGACGGCATGCTGGACGAGATCCGCACGCAGCTGACCGAGCGTGAAGCCCACCGGGGTGCCCAGCCCAACCACACGGACGTGGTCATGATCGAAGCCCAGCTGCTGGGCATCGAGGACCTGGGCGACGGCTACATGGCCAGCGTTGAGTTCTCCGGCATGATCCGCGAGGAACCCTCGGCAGGCCCGAGCCCGTTCCGCGAGGTGTGGAACATGACCAAGCCCAAGGCGGGCGGCAGCGGCTGGCTGGTGGCTGGCGTGCAGGCTCTGCAGTAATGCGGCAAGCCCCGGCGCAAGGGGCTTTCCAGTTCAGGGAATAATCGGGGACTATGGCAACACCACAGTCCCCTTTCTCTTTTCTGGACGGCCTTTTCGAGCGCATGGCCGCCGGTCCGCAACCCCCGCAATGGCTTGTGCATGAGGTGCAGCAGCGTCTGGTGCTGTTCCTCAACCATGTGCTGATGCAGGAAAAGGAAGCCATGGACCGCCTGGTGCGGCAGAAAGGCCGCGTTGCCCGCGTGCAGTGGCGGGTGTATTCGCTGGCGCTGGTCATCACGCCTGCGGGCCTGTTCAACCTGGCCCCCGAGTCGGCGGTGCCTGATTTGCAGCTGCACGTCACCGAAACCTCCCCCTTCACCCTGGCACAGGGCGCATTGCGCGGCGACAAACCCGCTATCCGCATCGAAGGCGATGTGCAGCTGGCGGCCGAGATCAACTGGCTGGTGGACCATGTGCGCTGGGACGTCGAGGAAGACCTGGCCCGCGTGATCGGTGATGCACCCGCCCACACCGTGGCCCAGGTAGCGAGCCGTGGCGCGCAGGCCCTGCGCCAGTTTGTGGGGGCGCGCATGGCCGCAGACGCTGCGGCATCGGCCCCATCCGCTCCGCTGGCTCCGGCCGCTTACCCATCGCCGCAGGCTGGCGCCGACCGGGCCGACGCATGAAGCGGTTTTTGCGGGGGGTGGCCATCCTCTGGGTGGTTTTCCGGTACGGCCTGGATGGCCTGGTGCTCGACAGTTTCCAGAAGCCCTGGTTGCGGATGATTTCCCGCGTGGTGTCGATCGGGCGCAATCTGGACGCCCCGCGGGGCCAGCGCCTGCGCGAGGCGCTGGAGCGTCTGGGGCCTATCTTTGTGAAGTTCGGCCAGGTGCTGTCCACCCGGCGCGACCTGCTGCCCGCAGACATCGCCGACGAACTGGCCCGCCTGCAGGACCGCGTCCCGCCGTTTGACCCCGATGTGGCCATGGCCACCATCGAGCGCGCCTTCCGCAGGCCGGTGGACGAGGTGTTCACCTCGTTCGACCGCACGCCTGTGGCCAGTGCCTCCATCGCCCAGGTGCATTTCGCCACGCTGCGCGACCGCCAGGGGGTGGAGCGCGAGGTGGCGGTCAAGGTGCTGCGCCCCGGCATGCTGCCCGTGATCGAGAAGGACCTCAGCCTGATGCGCATGATGGCGGGCTGGGTGGAAAACCTGTCGGCCGACGGCAAGCGCCTCAAACCCCGCGAGGTGGTGGCCGAGTTCGACAACTACCTGCACGACGAGCTGGACCTGGTGCGCGAGGCCGCCAACGCCGCGCAGCTGCGCCGCAACATGCAGGGGCTGGACCTGGTGCTGATCCCCGAGATCTTCTGGGACTTCTGCCACGCCGAGGTGATGGTTATGCAGCGCATGAACGGCGTGCCCATCAGCCAGATCGACCGCCTGCGCGAAGCGGGCGTGGACATCCCCAAGCTTGCGCGCGACGGCGTGACCATCTTTTTCACCCAGGTGTTCCGCGATGGGTTCTTCCATGCGGACATGCACCCGGGCAACATCCAGGTCAGCCTGGACCCTGCCACCTTTGGGCGTTACATCTCGCTGGACTTTGGCATCGTGGGCACGCTCACGGAAGTGGACAAGGAGTACCTGGCGCAGAACTTTGTGGCCTTCTTCCGGCGCGACTACAAGCGCGTGGCCGAGTTGCACATCGAAAGCGGCTGGGTGCCGCCAGAGACGCGGGTGAATGACCTCGAATCGGCCATCCGCGCGGTGTGCGAGCCGTATTTCGACCGCCCGCTCAAGGAAATTTCGCTCGGCATGGTGCTGATGCGCCTGTTCCAGACTTCGCGCCGCTTTCATGTCGAGATCCAGCCCCAGCTGGTGCTGCTCCAAAAAACCCTGCTCAACATCGAGGGCCTGGGCCGCGAGCTGGACCCGGAGCTGGACCTGTGGAGCACCGCCAAGCCCTTCCTCGAAAAATGGATGCTGGAGCAGATGGGCCCGCAGCGCCTGTGGCGCGAGCTGCGCGCCGAGGCGCCGCACTACGCCAAGCTGATCCCCGAACTGCCGCGCCTGGTCTATGACGCACTGCGGCAGCGCCCGGCAGACCAGCAGCAGGTGCTGCGCGAGCTGCTGGATGCGCAAAAGCGCACCAACCGGCTGCTGCAGTCCATCATTTATGGCGGGGTCGGGTTTGTGCTGGGCCTGCTGGCCATGCAGCTTTTCATGCGGATACGGGTCTTCTAAGAGCCTGTTTACGATCTTGCGGGGGACCCCTGGGAGATCGTAAACAGGCTCTACGGCACAAAAGTTGCCTTCATAATCCGCAGCAACTTTTGTTACGAATTTGGAGAAGGGGCCAGAACCCCTCGGTCTTCCCGGTACAGCCGCGCGGCCGCACGATGTGCTCGCTGCGTGTCCTGTTTATTTCGCAACCCCCTTGGAGCTTCGGAGCGGCACCATGCTGTTGTCTTTCATCGTTCTGTATCTGCTGATTTCGATTGGTGTGGGCCTGTATGCCGCGACCCGCGTGCACAACACGGCCGACTATGCGGTGGCGGGGCGCAGCCTGCCCCTGGCGGTGGTGATCGCCACCACGTTTGCGACCTGGTTTGGATCGGAAACCGTGCTGGGGGTGTCGGCCCGCTTTGTCAGCGGAAACCTGGGGGCGGTGGTCGAAGATCCCTTCGGCGCATCCATGTGTCTGGTGCTGGTGGGGTTCTTTTTTGCCTACAAGCTCTACCAGAAGAACCTGATCACGCTGGGCGATTACTACCGCCAGCGCTACGGGCGGGTGATCGAGGTGGCCTGCTCGGCCATCATCATGTTCAGCTACCTGGGCTGGGTGGCGGCGCAGATCACCGCCCTGGGCCTGGTCTTCAACCTGCTCACGCAGGGGGCCGTGTCGGTCACCATGGGCATGGTCATCGGCACGTTGGTGGTGCTGATTTACACGCTGTATGGCGGCATGTGGTCTGTGGCCATGACGGACTTTGTGCAGATGATCGTGATTGGCGTGGGGCTGCTGGCCATTGCCTGGTTTGCTGCCGACCTGGCCGGTGGCGCGGGCAAGGTGGTGGAGTACGCCGCCCGCGAAGGCAAGTTCCAGTTCTTCCCGAGCGGGGGGCTCAAGGAGTGGACCTTCTTCATTGCCGCCGCCATCACCATGATGCTGGGCTCCATCCCGCAGCAGGACGTGTTCCAGCGCGTGATGTCCTCCAACAGTGCCGAAACTGCGCGTAAAGGCCCCGTGATTGGCGGCGTGCTCTACCTGCTGTTTGCGTTCATCCCCATGTTTGTGGTGACGGCCGCGGTGCTGGTGATGCCCGAAACAGCGCAGACGCTGCTCAATGAAGATCCGCAGAAGGTGCTGCCTACCCTGGTGATGGAGCGCATGCCCATCATGCTGCAGGTGGCCTTTTTTGGCGCATTGCTGTCGGCCATCATGTCCACGGCGTCGGCCACCCTGCTGGCGCCCTCGACCACGTTTGTCGAGAACATCCTGCACAACCTGCGCCCCGGCATGACCGACCAGCAGACCCTCAAGGCCATGCGTATCTCGGTGCTGGTGTTTACGGCCTGTGTGTTGACCTATGCCATCACCATGCAGGGCACCTCGATCTATGAGCTGGTGTCCGGTGCCTACCAGGTGCCTTTGGTGGGCGCCTTTGTGCCGCTGGTTTTTGGCCTGTACTGGAAGCGTGCGACGACCCAGGGGGCGCTGCTTGCGGTGGCGATGGGCCTGGGGGTCTGGCTGCTGTTTGTGGCCAGTCCCATGCTGTCGGAGGCGTTTCCGCAGCAACTGGCCGGTGTGCTGGCCGCGCTGGTGGGGATGGTGGGGGGCTCTCTGGCGCCACAGTGGATCGAGGACCACAAGGGCCACGTCACCCACTACGAAGGCAGCGCCCGCTGAATGCCCCGCCCCTGTGCCCGGGGCATGGGGGTTGAGGGGTGGGCATGCCGCCTATAATTGAGGGTTTTGGTGCGACACGTAACGTGTTGCTCTGAGAGAGGTAGCTAGCCTCACTAAATAATTAGCAATTAAATCAAGCACTTACGGTGCTTTCATTTAGAGATTGAGAGCCGGTAAAACGGTCCTCTACAGACCGCAACCTAGTTGCGGTTTTGATAATTGCAGCGGGTAAAACCGACTGCAATGCAGGGTTAAACCTGCTTTCATCGCGGCAGTGATGCCGTCTGTGGCGCTCGCGCAACTTGCCGACGAGTCCGCCACAAGCGGAACTCGCCAATGGGATGACCAAATCCGTCCACGGATTGGTCACCTTGTAAATTGCGCTGCGCATCTCTGACTCTCAGAGTGCTCTGCTCTGTTTTGCCTTGTCACACCTTCGTCCGAAGTGCTGTGACCTCTTGTACGACCATGAGTAGCCTAGAGTGGCATGCGGGGACGGTAACGTCTCCGTGTGAAGCCCGCTCGACAATGCGTCCCCGTAACACGGCTGGGGTCCCCTGCGAGGGGGGCGTCAGGACCATCGCCAGCAGAGGTGATATAGGACGCTAGGCTAGTTCCGCATGGGCAACATAAGTGAATCATCGTTTGAACCAGGGTAACAATTGAGCGGCCAAATCTGCTGATAGGCCGTAACCAAACGGTCCGCTGCTGGCATCACCTGTCAAAACTAGGTGTTCGTCGTCACACATGCAGCCCCTGGAGAGATGAGCCCTAAACGGATAGACGTAAACAACGCAAGTTGTCATTCGTCGGCAAGGCAGGGAACGTGGTAAGCCCCACTGTCCGCCCAAGCGCTCTGCGCAAGGGCAGGGAAGTCGCGAGACGACCTGTTGGATGAGGGGGTATGGGATAGCGGAGAAAGCGAATGGTTACCTGTAATGGGTGGCATAGGGGCCCGTGCCCTGACGCGAAAGCGTGCTGACTTCCGCGTGGTGCAATCGTCGTTACACGACTGACTAAGTTCAAACTGACCCCGAAGGGATGCAATTCCCCTTCGGGGGAGGTGTGCGTCTCCAGGGGTTCAACCTGGAGGAAAGCATGAGAAAACACGTCGCTTCGCGCGACGAGTCTGCGTCCTCACGCGAACCGCAAGACTGGCACTCCATCGATTGGGGTCTAGTGGCGCGGAACGTGCGGACGACGCAGACCCGTCTAGCGAAGGCTACGCAAGAAAAAGACTGGCGCCGCGTGAAAGCGCTGCAAAGGTCTCTAACTCACTCGTTCTCGGCCAGAGCGCTGGCCGTGAGACGAGTGACCGAAAACCAAGGCAAACGAACGAGTGGCGTCGATCGCGAACTTTGGGATTCGCCTGCCTCCAAATGGGCGGCGATCGGTCGGTTGAAGAATCTTCGAGGGTACAAACCGCAGCCCTTGCGGCGGGTCTACATTCCCAAAGCAAACGGGAAGGAAAGGCCGCTTGGCATTCCGACCATGTTTGACAGGGCCATGCAGGCGTTGTTCCTACTGGCATTGGAACCAGTGTCAGAGAGCACCAGCGACCCGAACAGCTACGGCTTTCGGACTGGGCGCTCAACGCACGATGCCATGAGCCAGTTGTTCGTTTCCTTGTCCCAGAAGGCCTCGGCCGAATGGGTACTGGAAGCCGACATTCAGGGGTTCTTCGACCATATCAACCATGACTGGATGCTCGACCGTGTTCTCATGAACAGGGAAGTGCTACGGAAATGGTTGAAAGCCGGAGTGGTCCATCAGGGTCGCATCTCGCCGACAGATGAGGGAACACCGCAAGGTGGTGTCATTTCGCCAACCCTGGCGAATTGCGTTCTGAATGGGTTGGAAACGGGACTCGCCGCGCACTTAAACGCGCGGCTGGGTGTTGTGAAAGCCCGTAGAGCCAAAGTAAATGTGGTCCGCTACGCGGACGACTTCGTCATCACTGGGAGCTCACGAGAGCTGTTAGAGATTGAAGTCCGACCATGGGTAGAAGCATTCCTTGCAAAACGAGGACTGCGGCTATCGCTGGAAAAGACCTGCGTCACGCACATTGACCGAGGCTTCGATTTCCTTGGATGGAATTTCCGCAAATACCGTGGAAAGCTGCTAATCAAGCCGAGCAAGAAAAACGTGAAAGCGTTCTATCGCAAGGTATCGGAAATCGTAAGGACGCATCTATCGACAAAACAGGAGGATCTCATCGCGCAACTTAACCCAATCCTTCGGGGATGGGCTAGGTATCACCAACCGGTGGTCGCGAAAGAGACGTTCAGTCGGATGGACTACCTCATCTACTGGCGGCTTGTCCGCTGGGCGAGGAGGCGACATCCGAAGAAATCCCCAAGCTGGTGCACCCAACGTTACTGGAAGGTCATTGGTGAAAGGACAGAGTTCGCAGCCAAAGTAGGTACAGAAGACGAACCGATCATGAAACGGTTGGCGCGATTAAGCGACACAGTGATTGAAAGGCATGAAAAGATCAAAGGAGACTACAACCCCTTTGATCCTGTCTGGGAGGAGTATGGAGAGATGTTGCGGACGAAACGCACGGCAAAGAGCCTGCGCCATCGTTACGAAGCGTCAATGCTGTATATCTCCCAGGACGGGCGCTGTGCACTCTGCACAGAACCGCTCGATCATGAAGGCGGTTGGCACGATCATCACATTGTTTACAAGGTGAATGGCGGGTCGGACGCTATGTCTAACCGGGTGCTCCTGCACCCGGTGTGCCATCAGAGGTTGCATGCCCTTGGGTTGCCGGTCGCGAAGCCGGCCTCAACAAGGCTTAGGGTTCAGGATAAGAAAGGCGCGTAGAGTAAAATCGCGTGTTTTGCTTATTGCTGGACTAAGTTGTGCTTGAGCCGTGTGCGGTGAAAGTCGCACGCACGGTTCTTAGGGGGGGATGGTCCAGTAATGGGCTGTCCCTACCCTCCCACTTTCCCTCAACACACTGACATGCCTATTTACGCCTACAAATGCGGCTCCTGCGGCCATGCCAAGGATGTGCTGCAAAAAATCTCTGACGCGCCCCTCACGGTATGCCCCGCCTGCGGCGCAGAGGCCTTCTCCAAGCAGGTCACGGCGGCAGGCTTTCAGCTCAAGGGCTCGGGCTGGTACGTGACCGATTTCCGGGGTGGCAACGGGGGCAACTCTGCGCCTGCCACAGAAGCCAAGTCGGCGAGCACTTCCGAGACGGCTGCATCCGCCAGCACCAGCGATGCTCCTAAAAATGAAGCTGCCAGCCCAAGCGCATCAGGCGCCAGTGGCAGTTCTGCATCTTCTGTTTCGTCGAGCTAAGGACCGGCATGGCTGCCCTGCGCAAATGGCTGTTGACGGGTCTTCTGGTCATCGTTCCTGGTGTCATCACGGCATGGGTGCTCAACTGGATTGTGAGCACGCTCGACCAGACCCTGCAGATCCTGCCCGTCGCATGGCATCCCGACAAGTTGCTGGGTGTGCATGTGCCTGGCTTTGGTGTGGTGCTCACCCTGTTGATCCTGCTGGTGGTGGGCGCCATCGCCAGCAACTTTGCAGGCCGCAAGCTGGTGCAGTGGGGCGATGCCCTGGTGCACCGCATCCCGGTGGTGCGCTCCATCTACTCCAGCGTCAAGCAGGTGTCCGACACGCTGTTCTCCGAAAGCGGCAACGCTTTTCGCACGGCAGTTCTGGTGCAGTGGCCCCGTGAGGGCGTCTGGACGGTGGCCTTTGTCACCGGCGCCCCCAATGGCGAAGTGGCCGCCTACCTGCGTGACGAATTCGTGAGTGTGTACGTGCCCACGACACCCAACCCCACGGGGGGGTACTTCGTGATGGTGCGCAAGAGCGACTGCGTCGAGCTTGAGATGAGCGTGGACGCCGCCCTCAAATACATTGTTTCGATGGGCGTGGTCGCTCCTGCAGACCCCACGCTCGTTTCCCCCAGTAAGTGAATCCCTTTTAACGCGCCCCTCGGGCGCCGGAAGTTTCTGCCATGGCCATGCGTTCCCACTATTGCGGTCTTGTGACCGAAGCCCTGATGGGCCAAACCGTCACCCTCTGCGGTTGGGTGAACCGTCGCCGCGACCACGGCCAACTGATTTTTGTCGACCTGCGCGACCGCGAAGGTATCGTGCAGGTGGTGTGCGACCCCGACCTGCTCGGCGAGCAGTTCAAGCGCGCCGAAGGCATGCGCAATGAGTTCTGCATCCAGGTGAAGGGCGAGGTCAAGGCCCGTACGCCTGGGACCCTCAACGAGAAGATTTCGAGCGGCAAGGTCGAAGTATTTGCCAAGGAGCTGGAAGTCCTCAACCCTTCCGTCACGCCGCCGTTCCAGATGGACGACGAGAACCTGTCGGAAACCACACGCCTCACGCACCGTGTGATGGACTTGCGCCGCCCTCACATGCAGCGCAACATGATGCTGCGCTACAAGACCGCCATCCAGGTGCGCAACTTCCTGGACAAGGAAGGCTTCATCGACATCGAAACCCCCATGCTGGGCAAGAGTACGCCCGAAGGCGCGCGCGACTACCTCGTGCCCAGCCGCGTGCACGACGGCCAGTTCTTCGCGCTGCCCCAGTCGCCCCAGCTCTACAAGCAGATGCTGATGGTGGCCGGCTATGACCGCTACTACCAGATCACCAAGTGCTTCCGTGACGAAGACCTGCGCGCTGACCGCCAGCCCGAGTTCACCCAGATCGACTGTGAAACCTCGTTCCTGAACGAGGAAGAGATCCGCGCCATCTTCCAGCGCATGATCACCGAGGTGTTCCAGACCCAGCTGGGAGTGGACCTGGGCGAATTCCCCATCATGACCTACCAGGAGGCGGCCTTCCGCTTCGGCTCCGACAAGCCCGACCTGCGCGTGAAGCTCGAATTCACTGAGCTGACCGAGGTGATGAAGGACGTGGAGTTCAAGGTGTTCTCCGGCGCTGCCAACATGAAGGGCGGCCGCGTGGTGGCGCTGCGCGTGCCCGGGGGCTCGGCCGAGAGCGGCGGCATCAGCCGCGGCGAGATCGACGCCTACACCGAGTTCGTGAAGATCTACGGCGCCAAGGGCCTGGCCTACATCCGCATCAACGACCTCTCCAAGGGCCGCGATGGCCTGCAGTCGCCCATTGTCAAGAACATCCATGATGCAGCGCTGGCCGAGATCCTCAAGCGCTCGGGCGCGCAGAACGGCGACCTGATCTTCTTCGGTGCCGACAAGGAAAAGATTGTCAACGACGCCATCGGCGCGCTGCGTCTAAAGATCGGCCACAGCGAATTCGGCAAGAAGGGCGGCCTGTTCGAAGACCGCTGGGCGCCGCTGTGGGTGGTGGACTTCCCCATGTTCGAGCATGACGAAGAAAACGACCGCTGGGCCGCAGTGCACCACCCCTTCACGTCGCCGAAGGATGGCCACGAAGACCTGATGGACACGGACCCGGGCAAGTGCATCGCCAAGGCCTACGACATGGTGCTCAACGGCTGGGAATTGGGTGGTGGCTCGGTGCGTATCCACCGCGCCGATGTGCAAAAGAAGGTGTTCGATGCGCTCAAGATCACGCCCGAAGACGCACTGGCCAAGTTCGGCTACCTGCTGGACGCGCTGCAATACGGCGCTCCTCCTCACGGTGGCCTGGCCTTCGGTCTGGACCGCCTGATCACGCTGATGACGGGTGCAGAGTCGATCCGCGACGTGATCGCCTTCCCCAAGACCCAGCGCGCGCAGGACCTGCTGACCCAGGCGCCTTCGCCCGTGGACGAAAAGCAGCTGCGCGAGCTGCACATCCGTCTGCGCAACCCGGACGCCATCAAGGCCGCCTGATCCGGGGCGTTTTTCGGATCTGTCGATCATTGCAGATGCGCTCCTGGGGCATCGCATCACAAAGCGGCACGGGCCTGGCGCCCGTGCCGCTTTTTTATTGGCCAGCCTTCGCTGGCGCTCAAAGGAAGTTCTCCATGCGTTCCCATGCGTTGCGGGCGGTTGCCGCCGCTCTGGTGCTGCTGGCCCTGGCGGGCTGCGGTGAGAAGAAAACCGAACTGGGGCAGGGCGGCTCGGTGGTCACCGGCTCGGCGGGCCCCCAGGGTGCGCAGAACGCTGCCAAGGAACTGGTGCGCTGCGAAGCCCCGGTGGCCACACTGGCGCTGGCCGAGAACCCGAACGGCTACACCATGGGCTCGGGCTACCAGCTGCCGTCCTCGCCCGTGCCCCTGGTCAAGCTGCTGGCCCAGCAAAGTGGGTGCTTCCGCGTGGTGGACCGTGCGGCGGGCCTGCGCGGCACCATCCAGGAGCAGGATCTCAAGGACTCCGGCATCCTGCGCAAAAACAACTCCACGGTGACCAAGGGCAAGGGCTATGAGGCGCAGTACACGCTCACGCCCAGCCTCACCTTCAGCGAGCAGGACGCCGGGCGGGGGCTCGCTGGCGTGATCGCCATGATCCCGGTGCTGCGCGACATCGCCGGTCTGGCCGGGCTGGTGGAGCAGGTCAAGTTCAAGGAGGCGCAAACGGCGCTGCTGCTGTCCGACAACGAAACCACCGAACAGGTGGCGGCCGCGACCGGCTCTGCCCGCACGACCGACCTGGGAGTGGGCGGCCTGGTGTTCGGCAAGCTGGGCGGCGCGGCGGGTGCGGGCTGGAGCAACACCAACGAAGGCAAGGTGATCGCGGCCGCCTTTCTGGACGCGCACAACCAGCTGGTGGTGCAGGTGCGTGCCCTGCAGGCCAGGGAGCTGCCGCCCCCGGTGGCCACGAAAACCAAGCCCTGACTTGCCCTGGCGGCGATGGAACAACAGCGGCCCTTCAAGATCCCCGAGTCCGTGCTGGTGGTGATCCACACCCCCGCGCTCGATGTGCTGTTGCTGCACCGTGCCGACGGTGGCAACCACTGGCAGTCGGTCACCGGCAGCAAAGACCATCTGGATGAAGCCTGGGAGGCCACGGCTGTGCGCGAGGTGCGCGAGGAAACCGGTATCGACACCAGCGGCTGCGGCGTCGTGCTCACCGATTGGTGCCTGGAGAACATCTACGACATCTGGCCGCAGTGGCGCCACCGCTATGTACCCGGCGTGGTGTTCAACCGCGAGCGGGTGTTCGGCCTGTGTGTGCCCGCCGGTACGGCGGTGGTGCTGAGCCCGCGTGAGCATGTGGCGTTCGAGTGGTTGCCCTGGCGTGAGGCAGCCGACCGCTGTTTTTCCGCTTCCAATGCCGAGGCTTGCCTCTTGTTGCCGCGCTTTGTTTGAAGCGCTGTGGCTGCGGGCTGGCCGATAGGGCCGTGACTCACTGCTGCTTTGCCAGCACCTTGACCAAATGTTCGGCAAACCCCTCGGCGGCTGGTGAGGTGGCGCGCTGGGTGGGGCTGTAAAGGCACACATAGCGCATGGCTTCGGGCGCAAGAATGCGCCTTCGCACCAGGCCCAAGGGCTTGGCCAGCGCGCCCACATAGTCGGGGGCCAGTGTGGCCGTCACGTCGGCCGCCGCCAGGCCCAGCGCGGTGGAGATGTTGTCCACGATCTCCACCGGTGTCACGCGCTGCTCGCTGGGCAGGCCGGTGTGCATCTGGGCCACGCTGCGTTCGTGGTCGCGCCCGGCGGCCACCAGCGGGTGGGCGTGCAGCTGGGCCCAGGTCACGCTGCGCTGGCGCGCCAGCGGGTGGGTGGGGGCGCACCACAGCACCCAGGGGCTCTGGAACAAGGGCGTGCGTGCGATGTCCGCCCCGCAGGCGCGGTCCGGCCCGAGTGCCAGGTCGGCGTCGCCGCTGGCCACGGCGTCCACCAGTTTCTCCACCGGCGCATCGCGGATGTGGATGCGCACCTTGGGCCGCGTCTGTTGGTAGGCCTTGATGGCGCGGGGCAGGATCACGCTGGCCACCACCAGGGGGGCCGCAATGCGCACCACCCCGGCCGCACGGTTGCGTACATCGCTCGCGGCCGTCTGCGCCATGCGCAGGTGCTTGAGCACCGATTCGGCCGATGCGAGGAACTCGCGCCCCGCGCTGGTGATGCCCACTCGGCGCGTGCTGCGCTCGAACAGCTTGAAGTCCAGCACATCCTCCAGCTCGCCCACCAGCTGGCTCACCGCCGACGGCGTGAGCGCCAGCCGGTCGGCGGCGGCCGTGAAGCTGCGCATCTCGGCCACGGTGACGAAGGCTTCAAGCTGGCGCAGCGTGAAATGGGGCAGGGACATGGGGGGAGATCGCGGTGGTGCCATTCATTAGATTATCTTCACAATCCGTAAGAAAGCATTGATTGTGGTCAGGCAAGGGGCTGCAGATACTCCGCGACGACAGGGGGCAGGCAACTCGACCCCTTTGCTTTGTTGTCTGACCGGAGAACCCCGTGAGCACCGAGACCCTGAACGTCGCCGGCATTGCCGTATCGCCCCACCACTACATCGACGGCCAGCGCGTGGCGTCCGACATGCGCTTCGACCTGCACTCGCCCATCGACCAGTCGCTGCTGGGCCGCATCAGCGAAGGCTCGCCCGCGCATGTGGACGCGGCCGTCAGCGCAGCGGCGCGCGCCTTTCCGGCCTGGAGTGCGCTCACGGCCGCCGAGCGCAAGCCGTATCTGGACCGCTTTGCCGCCGAGATCGGAAAGCGCGCCGAGGCCTTCTGCACACTCGAATCCAACGACGCGGGCGTGCTGCTCTCGCGCATGAAGCACGGCGTGGTGCCGCGCGCCATGCTCAACATCACCTGGTTCGCCGAGCATGCGCTGACCCTGCAGGACCGCCCCATCGAGACCGAGCAGGCCACCCACCTCGTGCGCCACGACCCTGCCGGCGTGGTGGCCATCATCACGCCCTGGAACGCGCCATTGATGCTGGCCACCTGGAAGCTCGGCCCGGCCCTGGCCGCGGGCAACTGCGTCATCGTCAAGCCGCCGGAATGGGCGCCGCTCACCAGCAGCCTGCTGGCCGATTGCGCGCACGCGGCCGGTCTGCCGCCCGGGGTGTTTAACATCGTGCAGGGCGCGGGCGCCAGCACCGGTGCGCGCCTGGTCAGCGACCCGCGCCTGGCGCGCATCTCGTTCACCGGCTCGGTCCCCACAGCCAAGTGGATCGCCCAGTCCGCGGGCGCCAACCTCGTGCCCTGCAGCCTGGAGCTGGGCGGCAAGTCGGCCTTCATCGTGCTGGAGGATGCTGACATCGACAACGCCGCCGCCACCGGCGCGCTGATGTACCGCAATGCCGGCCAGGTGTGCCTGGCGGGCACGCGCTTCTTGGTGCACCGCAAGGTGCACGATGCCTTCGTGGCCGCCCTGCGCGGCTACGTCGAGAAGCTCACCGTGGGCGATCCGCGCGAGGAGGCCACCGAGGTCGGCCCCATCATCCACCCGCGTCAGGTCGAGCGCGTGCACGGCTTCGTGCAGCGTGCCGTGGCCGATGGCGCCATGCTGCTGTGGGGCGGCGCGCACCACCCCTTTGGCGCGCAGTACTACCAGCCCACGCTGCTGACCGATGTGCGCCAGGACAGCGAGATCGTGCAGAACGAGGTCTTCGGCCCGGTGCTCACGCTGCAGGCCTTCGACAGCGACGAGGAGGCCATCGCCCTGGCCAATGGCACGGACTACGGCCTGGGCGGCGTGTGCTACGGCGCCACGGAACACGCCAGCGCCGTGGCGCAGCAGGTGCGCACCGGCTTCATCTGGGTCAACAGCTTCGGCATCCGCGACCTGGCCGCGCCGTTCGGCGGCATCAAGCGCAGCGGCGTGGGCCGCGAGGGCGGGGACTGGAGCTTCGAGTTCTTCTGCGACATCAAGGATGTCGTGGTGCCCAAGAAGCCCTTCCGCGCCAGCTTCAGCCACCGCTAAACCATATCCAGAGGAAACACACACCATGGGAAGCATCGTTGGCGCCGCCATCGTCTCGCACCACCCCGGCCTGATGCAGTGCGAGGAGTTTCGCGTGCTGCAGGGCGCGGGGGCCGATTCGGACCTCATCCCCGGCTACGCGCGCCTGCGCGAGCGCATCGAGAAAGCCCGGCCCGACGTGGCCATCATCTTCGACTCGCACTGGTTCACCACGGGCTACCACTTGGTGGACGGGGCGCCGCGCTACCAGGGCACCTACATCTCGGACGAGATGCCCTGGTATCTGCACGGCGTACCCTACGACTACCGCGGCCACCCGGACCTGGCCCTGGCCATCGAGGCCGTGTCGCGTGAGCAGAAGGGCTACAACCGGGTCATCAACCACCCCGACCTGGGCAAGCATTACGCCACCATCAACCTGGTCAAGCAACTGCGCCTGGAGCGCAGCGACACGCCCGTGGTCACCGTGAGCTCGTGCCAGAACTGCGACTGGCGCCACTTCCTCAAATCGGGCGAGGCGATTGCCGAAGCCGTGCGCCGCAGCGACCTGCGCGTGTTGCTGCTGGCCTCGGGCGCGCTCAGCCACAAGTTCAACCCCATCGACTGGAAGCCCAAGCACCCGCGCATCTTCCACGAGAGCAATGTCTCGCGCCCCGAGAACATCGTGAGCGACAAGGGCGCCATCGCGCTCATGGAGCAGGGCCGGCACGACATGGTGCTGGACCGCTGGCAGGACGAGTACCGCAAGATGCCCTGGGAGGCCTTCGGCGCCCATTACCTGCAGATGCTGGGCGCCATGGGCGGGGCCGACTGCCGGGCGCGGGGCGTGGCCCTGTCGGAGTACGAGAACGCACGCGGCACGGGCAATGTGCACATGTGGTTCGATGGTGGATCGAGCGAAGCAACGGCAAAGGTGGCGGCATGAACTTCGAATTCCCGATCACCGAACTGCCCGCCGTGATGCGCGGCCCGCGCGTCGAGCGCCGCCGTGTGCTGGCGGGCGGCAGCGCCTGCTGGGGCACCATCGTGGAAGAGGGGGCGCAGCGGGACCTGTTGCGCCTGGACGATGGCCGCGTGATCGATCCGGCGTGCGTGCAGCACCTGCCGCCCGTTTCGCCCAGCAAGGTCATCGCCGTGCACATCTCGTACAGCTCGCGCAGTTTTGAGACGCGCAATCAGCCCAAGCCCACCGAGACACCGACCTACTTCACCAAGCCGCCGACCTCGGTCAACGGCCATGGCTGCGAGATCCACAAGCCCGCCGACAGCCAGTACCTGAACTACGAGGGCGAGTACGCCGTGGTCATCGGCAAGACCTGCCGCAACGTGCTGCCCGACGAGGCCTGGGACTACATCGAGGGCTTCTGCCCTGCGCTCGACATGGGCCTGCAGAACTACCGCGACACCGACCAGGGCAGCATGCTGCGCGTGAAGGGAGCGGACACGCTGCTGCCCATCGGCCCGGGCATCGTGCGCGGCGTGAACCTGTTCGAGCAGACGCTGCGCACCTACCGCAACGGCCTGGTGGTGCAGGAGGCGCACATCGGCGACGAGACCATCTGGGGCCCGCACTACGTGGTGGCCGACATTGCGCGCCACATCACCCTGGTGCCGGGCGACGTGATCCTCATGGGCACGCCCTGCCACTCACGCTCGGTGGACCCGGGCGATCGGGTGGAGTGCGAGATCACCGGCCTGGGTCGCCTGGCGGGCACGGTGGTCGCCATCGCCGCGCCGCGCGCCTCGGCCCTGGGCGTGGGCCACCAGCCCACCGACAGCCCCGAGGTGCGGCGCGTGGCCTGTGGCTTCGACGAGCGCGTGCCCGAGCACCTCAAGGCCAACTACCGGCAGGCCGCAAAGAAGTAACCCACAACCACTAACAGGAGACAAGCCATGATCCCTTCCACATCCCTGTCGCGCCGCGACGCTCTGCAATGGGCCCTGGCCAGTGCGGCGGTCGGCACGCCCTTCCTGGCCCAGGCCCAGGCGCTGGAGACCGTGAAGATCCTGGCGGGCTTTGCTGCGGGTGGCACGGTGGACACGCTGGCTCGGCGCGTGGCGACCCAGATCACGGGCGGGTATGCCAAGTCCGCCGTGGTCGAGAACAAGACCGGCGCGGGCGGGCAGATCGCCATCACCACGCTCAAGGCCGCCCCGGCCGACGGCGCCACGCTGCTGGTCACGCCCATGTCCATGCTGGGCATCTACCCCCATACCTACAAGAAGCTGCCCTACGACCCTGTGGCCGACGTGACCCCGGTCTCGCTGGGCGTGGTGTTCGACATGGGCTTTGCCGTGGGCCCGCAGGTGCCCGCCTCGGTCAGGACCGTGCCCGAGTTCCTCGATTGGTGCAAGGCCAACCCCACGGGCGCCAACTTCGGCTCGCCCGCGCCGGGCTCGGTGCCACACTTTGTGGGCGAGCTGATCAGCCGTGCGGGCAAGGTGGACATGCGCCACGTGGGCTTCCGTGGCTCTCAGCCCGCCATCCTGGACCTGCTGGGTGGGCAGATCGCGGCCGTCTCGGCACCGGTGGGCGAATTTTTGCCGCACCTCTCGGGCGGCAAGTTGCGTGTGCTTGCTACCTCAGGTGCCACGCGCAACAGGTTCGTGCCGGGCGTCGGTACCCTGGTCGAACAGGGCTTGCAGGACATGGTCTATGGCGAGTGGTTCGGTTTTTTCCTGCCGGGCAAGGCGTCTGCCGAGGTGGTGCAAAAGGCCAATGCTTCCATCCGCACGGCACTGGCCGACAAGGATGTGGTCGCCGGGTTGGCCGCCATGGGGCTGGAGGCGCGCTCGTCGAGTCCCGCCGAGCTGGCGGCGCTGCTCAAGGCCGATGGGGACAAGTGGGGGCCCATCGTCAAGGCCATTGGCTTCACCGCCGAATCCTGAGGGTGCCCCGATGCTTGACGACCCACTGACCCAGCAACTGGCCAGCGAACTGCACCAGGCCGAGAAGACCCGCGTGCAGGTGGAGCATTTCTCCAAGCGCCACCCCGGCATGACGGTGCAGGACGGCTATGCCATCTCGCGCGCCTGGGTGGCCATGAAGATCGCCGAAGGGCGTAGCGTGCGCGGCCACAAGATCGGCCTGACTTCGCGCGCCATGCAGGTGGCCAGCCAGATCACCGAGCCCGACTTCGGCACCCTGCTGGACGACATGTTCTTTGCCGAGGGCGGCGACATCCCCATGCAGCGCTTCATCCTGCCGCGCGTGGAGGTGGAGCTGGCCTTCGTGCTCAACAAACCGCTGCGCGGCGAGCCGGGGCGCCCCCCGGTAAGCATCTTCGACGTGCTGGCCGCCACCGAGTATGTGGTGCCTGCGATCGAGATCATCGACGCGCGCATCGAGCAGCACGACCGCCACACGGGCGTGATGCGCAAGGTCTTCGACACCATCTCGGACAACGCGGCCAATGCGGGCATCGTCACCGGCGGGCGCCCCGTGCGGCCCGATGCGGTGGACCTGCGCTGGTGCGGCGCGCTGCTCTACAAGAACGGGGTGATCGAGGAGTCGGGCCTGGCGGCCGCCGTGCTCAACCACCCCGCCACGGGCGTGGCCTGGCTGGCCAACAAGCTCGCGCCGTATGGCGAGGGGCTGGCGGCCGGAGAGGTGGTGCTGGGGGGCTCGTTCACGCGGCCCGTGGCGGCTGCAGCGGGCGACACCTTCCATGCGGACTACGGGCCGCTGGGCAACATCGCGTTCCGGTTCGTTTGACTGGATTGGTGGGCGTGCGCCGCACGTGGAGGTTGGTGTGGTCTCAGGGGCGCAGACGGAGCTTGTCTGCGGCGCTGCCGGGCTCGGTGCCTTCAGGCTCCCCTGCGTCATCACTGCCATTGGCGCTGCCGCCTGCGGGGGGCACGGGAGGTGCAGCCGGTGCGCCTTCCACGGCATTGCGTGAACGGATGGCCACCCCTCCGGGGCGCCGCTCGTTGTCCTGTCCCAAGATGGCCCGTGCGGGGGCATTGCCAATGCGCAGGCGCAGCGCATCAATGGCCTCCTGCAGCGGCTCGGGCGATGCAATGCGCGCGCCGTGCCGCAGCAGCACCTGCTGCGACAGGTCCAGCAGCTTCGAATTGAGGGTGGTGGCTGCCTGCTGCAACAGGTTCTGCACGGCGCCTGCGGGGTCGCCCGACAGGCTCTGGGCCATGGCGACTTCGGCGGCCTTGTTGACCTGCTGCAGGCAGTCGCGCACCAGCACGCCATAGGGTTCGTGCAGGCTGCAGGCGTTGGCCATCAGCTCGGTCAGCCCGCGCGTGTTGGCGTAGCGCATGCCCAGGGCGCGCACCCAGCCTTCGCCCTCGGGCAACTCGATGGACGTGACGGCCAGCACCGCCAGCAGGCTGCCCAGGTTGCAGGCCGCCTCGAAGTCAAAACTGGCGGTGGTGATCTCGCGGGCCATGGCGCGCACCGATTCCACCGCCTGCGAGAACTGCCGCTGCTGGATCAGCTGCAGCGCACGTGCCACCTCGGCAAAGCGGCGGACGCGCGCGCTGTCGGCGTGGCGCTCCAGGATGCGCGCAAAGTCGGCCATGCAGCGCTCGATGCCCTTGCGGTCGTTCTCGGCGTAGTAGGCAAAGGTCAGCAGCACCAGCGACTGGTAGTCGAACAGCTTGGAGTCGATCCCCAGCACCACGGCCCGCGCCAGCACCTTGGTGGCCGTCTCGCGGTCGCCCATGTAGTACGACATCATCCCAAGCTTCTGCAGCCGCACCACCGAGTCGGGCGTGAGCGTGCTGGCGGTGCGGTAGGTCTCGATGGCCTGCGCGAAGTTGCCCAGCTCCACCTGGGCGCGGCCGAGCACGTCGTAGGCATCGGCAAACGAGGCGTCTTCGCCAATCAGCTCCTGCAAGGTGGTGATGGCGCGCGCCGCCTGGCCCGACTCGATCTGCGCGCGCGCCACCCCGAGCTTGGCCCAGGGCAGGGCGCGTGCGGCAATCACGGCCTCGAACAGCGTGCGTGCCTCGTCGTGCCGGCCCAGTCGCAGCAGCAGCTCCGAGCCAATGCGCGCGGCGTACAGCCAGTACGGTTTGCGTGCCTCGAAGCGCTCCACGCACAGCGCGGCGGCCTGCTCGAAGTCCTCGGCCTCGATGGCGTCGAAGATGGGCTTGAGATGCACCTTGCGCAGGCGCGCCAGGCTGAGGCGCTCAAACAGCGCGCTGGGTGTGAAGGGCTTGAGCAGGTAGCCATCCAGCGCCGATTCGGCGGCTTCGGCCACGGCCGCATACGAGGCCTCGGCTGTGACCATGAAGAACACCGTGGAAAACGGCAGCAATTGCGCGCGCCGCAGGTCGTCCAGCAGGGTCTGGCCCGAATAGTTGGCATCGCCAAAAAACTGGTCGCACAGCACATAGTCAAACACCGTGTGCTCCAGCCGGCTGCGTGCGTCCTGCACACGCGAGCACTGCACGATGCGGGTCACGCCGTACTCGCGCAATTGCCCCACCAGGATGCTGCGTGACGTGGCATTGCTGTCCACAATCAGCGCCTGAACCTGCGGGGGAACGGGTTGTCGGTTCTCAGTGGCCATGGGGCTGGGCTGGCCTGTACGTGGTATGAAGGAGACAACCCCAGTGTACTGGCCCATGGCAGCCCGTGGGCGTCGGGCAAACCCGTTGCCCGCGTGGCTTGCGACACAATCGGGACCATGCAACACGACGACATCCTGCGGGTAGCCACCTACAACATCCACAAGGGTGTGCAAGGCATCGGTCCCGCGCGGCGGCTGGAGATTCACAACCTGGGCCTGGCGGTGGAGCAGCTGGATGCCGACATCGTCTGCCTGCAGGAGGTGCGCAAGCTGCACCGGCGCGAGGCGGCCTACTTTCAGCGCTGGCCCGATGTGCCCCAGGCCGAGTTCCTGGCGCCCGAGGGCTACGAGGCGGTGTACCGCACCAACGCCTTTACCAAGCATGGCGAGCATGGCAATGCGCTGCTGTCGCGCTGGCCCGTGATCGGGCACCAGCACGAAGACATCTCCGACCACCGCTTCGAGCAGCGCGGCCTGCTGCATGTCGAGGTCAACGCCCATGGCCGCAATGTGCATGTGATCGTGGTGCACCTGGGGCTCATCCCCGGCAGCCGGGTGCGGCAGATCGAACGCCTGCAGGGGTTCATCGACCGCGAGGTGCCGCCCGGCGCGCCGCTGATTGTGGCGGGCGACTTCAACGACTGGGGGCAGCAGCTCAAGCGCATGCTGGGCGGGTTTTCGCTGTACGAGTTCGAGGAACCACGCGCCTTCACCTACCCCGCGCGGCTGCCCCTGACCCAGCTGGACCATGTGTATGCCCGGGGCCTCACCCCCCTGTCGCTGCATGTGCCGCGTGGCCGCATCTGGTGGCGCATGTCTGACCACCTGCCGCTGATTGCCGAATTCCGGCTGTGAACGCGTGAAGAAGAAACCGCCCCTGGTCCGTGGCACGGAGTTCTCGGACGATCACCGCGTGCACCTGCTGCAGGGCGCCGAGGAGTTGTTTCCGGCCCTGATCGAGGCCATGGATGCCGCGCTGTCAGACATCCAGTTTGAGACCTACATTTTCGACTTCACCGGCTCGGGCGCGGCCGTGGCCGAGGCACTGATGCGGGCGGCGCAGCGGGGCGTGCGCACCCAGCTGGTGGTGGATGGCGTGGGCACGGGCGCGTTGCCCGAGGCCTGGGCCGCGCGGCTGCAGGCTGCCGGGGTGCAATACAGCGTGTACTCGCCACTGGGGCCCCTGGGCTTGCTGCTGCCCCACCGCTGGCGGCGCCTGCACCGCAAGCTGTGTGTGGTCGATGGCCGCCTGCTGTTCTGCGGCGGTATCAATGTGCTGGACGATTTTCACGACCCCAACCACGGCACGCTCGATGCTCCCCGGTTTGACTTTGCCGTGCGCGCCACGGGCAGCCTGGTAGCCGCCGCCAGCGACACCATGGAGCAGCTCTGGTGGCGCATGCAGGCCGTGCGCGATGCGCGGCAGCGCCGCCTGCCCGAGGCGCTGCAGGCCCTGCGTGCAGCCAGCAAGGCCCGGCACGCGGCCGAACCGGCCGCCGACTTCGGCCCGCCCATGCGCGCCGCGCTGGTGCTGCGCGACAACGTGCGCAACCGCAGCCGCATCGAAAAGGCCTACCGCCGCGCCATTGGCACCGCGCGGCACGAGATCATCATCGCCAACGCCTACTTCATGCCCGGCGGCAAGCTGCGCCGCGCGCTGGTGATGGCCGCGCGCCGGGGCGTGCGTGTGCGTCTGCTGCTGCAGGGGCGCTATGAGTACTTCATGCAGTACCACGCGGCCCGGCCGGTGTATGGCGCGCTGCTGGCGGCAGGGGTGGAGATCTACGAATACGCGCCCAGCTTTTTGCACGCCAAGGTGGCCGTGATCGATGCGCAGGGCGAGCGGCCCTGGGCCACGGTGGGTTCGTCCAACCTCGACCCCCTCTCCCTGCTGCTGGCGCGTGAGGCCAATGTGGTCGTGGAAGACGGTGCCTTTGCCACTGACCTGCGCCAGCGCCTGGTGCACGCCATGCAGCATGCGGGCCGCCGCATGGACCCGGCGCGCTATGCAGGCCGGCCGCTGCGCCAGCGCGTGCTCGACCGCATTGCCTTTGGCCTGATGCGGCTGGCGCTGTGGGTGACTGGCAACCGGTATTGATAGAGGGCACAGCCCTTGAGCAGCCCTCACCCGGCTGCCCTGGCTTTGGTCGCGCCCGTTGGATGGCCGTGGATGGCGCGTAGCGCCCCGCATTGCGATGTTGCTATAAAAAATATAGCTATCAAGGCATATCCAGAAGGCGCAGACGGCCTAAAACCCTTGAAATCTGCAGAGCGCGGTTCGCTGTTACGATTCCGGCCATGTCCAGCCAACCTGCCGCCGATATGACGCCCACCCCGCCGGATGACGAAGGCACGCCTGTCTCCGTGAAGATTCGCGAACGCCTTGCCGCCGCCCGCAAGCGCTTTCACGCCAACGACAACATTGCCGAGTTCATCGAGCCCGGCGAGCTGGAGAAGCTGCTTGACGAGGTCGAGGCCAAGATGCAGGGCGTGCTCGACAGCATGGTGATCAACACCGAGGGCGACCACAACACCAAGAACACCGCGCGCCGCGTGGCCAAGATGTACATCAACGAGGTGTTCAAGGGCCGCTACGTAGCGCAGCCGCCCATCACCGAGTTTCCCAACGCCGAGCACCTGAACGAGCTGATGATCGTCGGCCCCATCACCGTGCGCAGCGCTTGCAGCCACCATTTCTGCCCCGTCATCGGCAAGATCTGGATCGGCATCATGCCCAACGAGCACACCAACGTGATCGGCCTGTCGAAGTACGCGCGCCTGGTGGACTGGGTCATGGGCCGCCCCCAGATCCAGGAAGAAGCCGTGGTGCAACTGGCCGACCTGATCATGGAAAAGACCCAGCCCGATGGCCTGGCCGTGGTGATGGAGGCCAGCCACTTCTGCATGTCCTGGCGCGGTGTGCGCGAGATGGACAGCAAGATGATCAACTCCGTGATGCGCGGCGTGTTCCTCAAGGACAGTGCACTGCGCCGCGAATTCCTCTCGCTCATCCCTGGAAGGAACTGACATGCTCGTGCGTCTGCTTTATGCCAGCCGTGCGGTGGACACCTCGCCCGCCGCCATCGAAGCCATCCTCACGCAATCGCGCGAGCACAACCCCGCCTGCGGCATCACCGGCGTGCTGTGCTACGGCGGCGGCGTGTTCCTGCAGGCCATTGAAGGCGGCCGCTCGGCTGTGAGCGACCTGTACGGCCATATCCAGAAAGACCCGCGCCACAAGAACGTGGAGCTGCTGCACTACGAGGAAATCTCCGAGCGGCGTTTTGGCGGCTGGACCATGGGGCAGGTCAATCTTTCCAAGATCAACCATTCCATCCTGCTCAAGTATTCGGAGAAGCCTGAACTGGACCCGTATGCGGTGTCGGGCAAGGTGTCTTATGCGCTGCTCGAAGAGCTGATGGCCACGGCGTCGATCATTGGTCGCGCCTGAAAAGTGGGGCGCTTGGCTACTGCGCGGCCACATCTCGGGCCTGCGGTACTCGCCGCACGGGAGTGCGGCTGCGTTCCTCAACCCAGGCTGAGGCCGCTTGCTACGCTAATCACACCCACTTTTTAACTGCTTGTACTCCAGCCGCAGCGGCCTCAAAGCGCTGCGGCTTTTTGCATTCAAGCCGCTCCATCTTTACCCGTGACCTTCACCGCCTTCGCCCTCATCATCCTCGCCGGCCTCATCCACGCGTGCTGGAACATCGTGGCCAAGAAAGCCGGGGGGGACTCGCGGTTTGCGTTCTTCACCTCGGTGATCATGATGGTCGTCTGGGCGCCGCTGGGCTGGTACCTGGGGCGCGACGCGGTGCCGCAGTGGGGTGCGGTGGAGTGGGGTTTTGTCGTCGCCAGCGGGCTGCTGCATGTGGCGTATTTCGTCATCCTGCTGCGCGGCTACCGTGTGGCGGACCTCACCGTGGTCTATCCGCTGGCGCGCGGCTCGGGGCCGCTCTTGTCGTCGCTGGTGGCCATCACGCTGCTGGGCGAGCAGATCTCCGCGCTGGGCGCTTTGGGCATCGTGGGTGTGGTCGGGGGCGTGTTTCTGATCGCGGGTGGCCCGGGCCTGCTGCGCGCCGCCCACGACCCCGCTGCGCGGGCTCGGGTGCACAAGGGCATGTTGTATGGCTTGCTCACAGGCGCGTTCATTGCCAGCTACACGGTGGTCGATGGCTATGCGGTCAAGTTTCTGCTGATGTCGCCCATCCTGGTGGACTACATGGGCAACTTTGTGCGTGTGGGCCTGCTCGCACCCGTGGTGCTGCGCGACCTGCCCACGGCCCGCACGCTCTGGCTGGCGCAGTGGCGTTTTGCGCTGCTGGTGGCGGTAGTGAGCCCGGTGGCCTATGTGCTGGTGCTGTACGCCATGCAGCAGGCGCCCCTGTCGCATGTGGCCCCGGCGCGCGAGGTCTCCATGCTGTTTGCGGCGCTGATTGGCGGGCACCAGCTGGGCGAGGGTGACCGCGTGGCGCGCATTTTTGGCGCGCTGTGCATTGCGGCCGGTGTCACGGCGTTGGCACTGGGATGACGGCCGCCGCACCACAAACCCTGCTGCTAGGCTGCGACTTCTCCAGCAGCCCCACGCGGCGCAAACCCATCGTGCTGGCGCTGGGCCAGCGCCAGGGCGCGCGTGTGGTTCTCACCGCGCTGCAGCCGTTCGACACCCTGGCCGCGTTCGGCCAGTGGCTGGCCCAGCCCGGCGACTGGGTGGGTGGCTTTGACCTGCCCTTTGGCCTGCCGCGCGAGCTGGTGCAGGCGCTGGGCTGGCCCACCGACTGGCACGCCTGCATGCAGCACTACCGCCACCTCACCCGCGAGCAGATCCGCGCGGAGTTTGCGGCGTTCTGCGATGCGCGCCCCGTGGGCGGCAAGTTTGCCCACCGCGCCACCGACGGGCCTGCAGGCTCCAGCCCCTCGATGAAATGGGTGAATCCGCCCGTGGCCTACATGCTGCACGCGGGTCTGCCGCCGCTGCTGGACGCGGGCGTGCACCTGCCCGGCCTGCACGCAGGCGACCCCCGCCGCGTGGCGCTGGAGGCCTACCCCGGCCTGCTCGCGCGCGAGGTGCTGCAGCGGCGCAGCTACAAAAGCGACGACCGTGCCAAGCTGACCCCCGACCGCCTCATCGCCCGCAAAGACCTGGTCAACGCGCTGGAGCTGGGCCAGACCCGCCTGGGCCTGCGTCTCAAGCTCAGCCATGCCCAGCGCGACGCGCTGGTGCAGGACGCCAGCGGCGACAGCCTGGACGCCGTGCTGTGCCTGCTGCAGGCCGCCTGGGCCGAGCAGCGCCATGCCGAGGGCGACGCGCTCTATGGTTTGCCGCCGGGGCTCGACCCACTGGAAGGCTGGATCGTGACGGCTGAAAAGCCGTGACCGGCCATTCCACCGCTTTTCCTGGCATTGATGCGGCGCGGCCTGCGTAGCATGGAGGGACATTGCCAGATGCATTGCATGCCCATGTCTTTTGTCCCCCGCCGCTTGCTAGTCCTGGCTCTGCTGACCCCGCTGCTGGTACAGGCCGCCCCCGCGCCCTGGTACTACTGGCGCAGCCTGGTCGATGGCCAGCGTGTGTGCGCGCAAACCTCGCCCGGCCCGGGCTGGGAACAGGACAGCGCCCCCCATGAAGGCCCCGGCTGCCAGCCGCGCCGCAAAGTGCTCATCGTGCCCATGCGGTAGTGTCCGCCGTTGTTTTGTTATAAAAATAATAGCTATTAAGGCTTGCTGGAAGCGCGGTAGCGGCCAAAAAACCTTGCAATCATGTGTGTACATTCGATAATGGCACGCATGACTGAATTGATTCTGATCCGCCACGGAGAGACCGACTGGAACCGCGAGCTGCGCTTCCAGGGCCATGTAGATGTGCCCCTCAACGCCACCGGCCACGAACAGGCCCGCCGCCTTGCAGAGCGCTTGGCCGCAGAGCGCCCCGTGGTGCACCACCTCATCTGCAGCGACCTCATCCGCACCCAGCAGACCGCCACGCCCAGCCTGCAGGTGCTGTTCCCGCAGGCCCGCATCGATACCCTCACCGACAGCGCCCTGCGCGAGCAAAACTTTGGCGTCGTGGACGGCAAGCGCGTGGACGACGTCAAGCAGGAACATGCCGACGCATGGAACCAGTGGCTGCGTTTTGAAGCCGACTACGGCATGCCCGGCGGCGAGACCACCCGCCAGTTCCACACCCGCGTGATGGACGCCGTGTACCGCATCGCCCAGCGGCACGCGGGCCAGAAGGTGATGGTCGTCACCCATGGCGGCGTGCTCGACATGATCTGGCGCACTGCACGCGGCACGGGGCTGGACGGCCCGCGCCAGAGCGACATCCCCAACGCGGGGCTCAACCGCGTGCGGGTGAGCGGCGAGGCGGTGGAAGTGTTGGACTGGGCCGATGTGCGGCACCTGGCGGATTTGCCGGAGCAGCCGGTGTATGACCAGACGAAGTTGGTGGTTCGGTAAAGAGGCCCGTGGTCTTTATCCGCCTGCATAGATGACACCCGGGCGTGTACCGTCCAGGTCGTCGGTGTTGGGGTCCTGCACGGGCTCCACACCAAACATGTGCCCCAGTGACACAAAGCGGTAGTTGCCGCTTCGGTCGGTATATACGGCTAGTCCCTGCGGGGTCAGCGCGATTGGGTGCCAGTCTCCGGCGACACGTTCATCGGTTTGCTGGCTGACCAGCCTGCCGTCCGCTCCATACAGTTTCAGTTCGCCTGTGGTCGTGAGTTGTCGGCTGCCCTGCTTGGAGTTGAAAGCGCGCACCGAGTGCAGAACAAACTGCCCGCCCGGCGCCAGTGTGAGAGCAGGCTCAGGGTCGCTGCCGGGAACGCCCTCGATCTGTACGATGCTGCGCTGCGTACGGTGCAGCAGTGCGTAAGCCGCACCGTGGGCATCCTGAGAAGCGGTGTATCCGATCAGCACGGTGTTGGCAGATGTCGCGAGCGGGGTGGCAAATGTCATCGTTGCGCCGCCCGCATGTTGGTTGAGTTCCGCTCGGAGCTCAGCCGCTGGGTCGATTTCAGCCGGTTGGGGTCTCAACCGGCCGTCAGCCCCGCGTGTGATTCTGGGCGGCGTTCCGTTGAGTACATCAAAGCTGCCCAGGTCCTGTTGGCCTTGCAAGGTCCATGCAGGCACTGAGAAGTTGAGAAGGCTGTAGGACTTGTGCCCGCTCGAGTCGTCGCGCTGCAACTGGGCAGACGCAACGATGAACGCCATCCCTTCATCCTGAGCTTTGGCATCTGTTAGCGTAAAAGGTCTCGCCAAGCAGCTGTCGGGTCGCATGCCTGCTACCGGCAGCTTGGCTACAGAGGGAGGGCTGCCGCTGTGGTCTGAGAGTTGGAAGCTGGTTACTTTGGTCTGCTTCGCCAGATCCAGGTGGTCAACGGTGCCATTGCAATACACCACATACAGATGGTGCATGTTCTCTCTCCCGTCGGCAGCTGCAGCGGCACGTATTGGAGATGAACTGCTTGCATTCTGTGGGGAGCAGGCGGCCAAAACCCAGGACAAGGCGATTACGACAGTGACAGCTGGCAGACCGTGTGAGCGAGTCGCCGTGGGATTAGGGATTGTCAGCACGGTCAGAAGTCCGATTGAGCGAGCACGTTTTCCACATAGTTTGGATCGCCGACCGTGCCTCGGGCGGCTACGGGCACTCGCTCCCATTCCGCAAATCCCCGTTGTCCGCTGGAGTCCACCGTGACGAAAAGAGCGCCGTTATCAAGTCGCACCCTGTATTCATGCAAGCCATTGGCGTATCCGTTGAAGCCGCGAAGTGTGTCCAGCTCAAGTTGCTCAGGGGTGTAGTCAGGTAATTCCACAGGCAAGGCGGGCAGCCCTTGTGCGGTACGAGCGCGGTTCCATGCGGTCACCAGATTGCGAAAACGCTCTCCGCTGCGCACGTTGCGGGGGTAAGCGCGAGCAATGCGCTCCTTTTCCAAGTACAGCGCCCAGCCGCCGCGTACGTTCTCTTTCCAGCTCCAGGTTTGATCGGCGGTAGGTGCAGGGCGGGTGAGTTGGCACAAGCCAACTCCGCCAAGACCATCGCTGCTGTACTTGGGCCAGTTACCGGGCGTTCGGAATTGCTGGAGCGAGCTTTCCTGGCGCATTTTTTTGCGGAACACGGCACGGTTGGCTCCGATGCCGTTGGCGAAAGCGCGGATGGCTGTGCCCGTGGGGTTGGTTCCGGCAATCGTCCATGTCGCCTGGGCGCGCTGCTCAGTCCCTCCGGCGCGCAAAGTGACTTGAACCGTCAGCACGCCGCCGCGTACTTCGGTAAAGGGAATTCGCCAACTGGCGTTGGCACTGACCTGCGGAGCGATGCGGCTGTGCTGCGTGCTTCTTCCGCCGCCGAAGGTGGCACTGGTGGCCGGTGAGCTACCGTCAAAAGCCAGGGTGGCCGACCATTCGTATATGGGAGCTGCACCTGAAGGCATGGGCTGGTTTTGTAGTGTCGCCGTCACCACTATGGTGGGCATCTCAGCCTCGGCGGTGATAGAGAAGCGTGGGCCTGCGGGCTGACTGGAAATGACGAGAGGCATGTTGGGTGCCGACTGGGTGTCTCGCTTGCTCTCTACGAGGTTGCATGTGGATGCGTTGAGTAGCACAGCCCGCAGGTCAGCATGAAGTTAGATGGCCTGCAATTGTCATTTCCAGATTCTCTGAAAACAGGGGTTGACCAGTCTGAGGCTGTATCTGGGTGTGAGAGTCGTTACGCAAATCTAGGTCTGGCCTGCGTTTGCTGTAGAGCGCGTTGGGGACGCGGTTTTGGGATTCAATCCGGCAACCTCAGCGCCGCATTCACAACTTTTGCCTGCCGCGCCAGCCTCACCGACTCCGGCTGCGTATTGACCAACGGCTGTAACACGTTCTGCACCGCCGCCCACTGCCCATTGCGCTGCAGCGCGTCCAGCCAGATCTGGTGGAACAAATCCCGCTGCGCGTGGCTGCCGCCAATCTCCACCAGCCGGGGCAGGGCCACGCCCAGTTTCTCCACCGCTGTGGCCCAGTCGCCCTGCGCATGCGCCAGCAGGCCGTGCGCGGCGGGCACGCAGACCTGTTGCCACACGGTGCGCTCCTGTGCCTCGGTGCGGGTAGCGGCGTGGGCTTCAAGGTTGCGTTTTAGCGTGCTTGCAGCCTCCATGCGCCCGGCGCGGGCCAGGCCGTAGAGGTATTGCAGGTCCAGAAAGGGCAGTACGTGGTCGGCCAGGCGCAGGGCAAGGTGGTCGGCCACGTCGGTCCAGCGCGGGCCCACATCCGCGCCCGCCAGCTCCAGCCGGGCGAGCAGTGACACGGCGTTGATCTGGTCCTGGGTGTATTCCTTGACCACGCCCCACACCTGCTGGTCGTAGAGCGCCAGCACCTCGGCATGCCGGTCCTGCTCCAGCAGGAACAGCGCCTGATGCCACCAGTTGTGCGTGACCATGAAGGAGTTCAGGCCCGTCCAGGTGTCGCTCACGCTGGCCATGAAGTCGTTACCTTCGCGGATGCGGCCCTGGGTCAGCATTACGTGGGCCAGCGCATGGTGGGCCCAGGGTTCCTTGCGGCACAGGGTGATGGCGTGGCGGGCGGATGCTTCGGCGCGGTCGAGCAAATGGCACTGCTCCCAGCCAAAGGCCAGCATGCCGTGCAGGTAGGGCACCTCGGCCGCAGCGGGCAGGGCCTGGAGCGCCAGGCGCAGCATGCCGGGCGAGTCGCCCCGGTTGAACAAATGGTATTGGCCGAGCTTGAGGGAGGCGAGGTCGCGCGGGTGTTGGCGGGCTTGCTCTTCGTGCAGCGCAATGGCGCGGGGCAGGTCGCCGTTGACCCAGGCGGCGACGGCGGCCACAAAGCGTTGTTCGCGCTCGCTGGCCTCTACGGCGTGGGCCAGGGCCTGGTCGATGAAGGGGCGGGCGTTGCGCGGGGCGTCGGCCGACTCGGCAAACATGTGCAGCGCCGCGCAGCTGGCCTGCACGATGGCGCTGGTGTCGGCTGCCGCGTTCAGCACGTTCACCGCGCGGGCTTCGCAGGCGATGAAGCCTTCCACAAAGTCGTTCACGGCGGCGGCGCTGGCCGCGTCGTGCAGCGTGAGGGGATTGCCCAGGCTATCGGTCGTGCGGGTGTGCGTGGTGGATGGCATGGGGCATTGTGGAGGGCGGTGGCTCAGCTGCCTTTGATGAGTGTCAGGTAGGCGTTGCGTGTTTCCGCTGAGACAGAGGCCACGAGCTGTTCATGCGGCGTCTGGTGGCGCGCCAGCATGCGGGCGGTGGCGATGGTCTTGGACTTGCAGAACCAGTGGCAGGTGTGCTGCATGAGGAACAGCTCGGCCGTCATCATGTAGGCGCGGTCTTTGGGCGCCAGGTGGCCGGTGTTCTGCACCACGTGCGCAATGCCGCGCGCATGCACGGCCAGGGCCTTGCGCATGTCGAAGGTGGCGGCAGGCAGCAGCTTTTCGGCAAAGGGCAGGGCAATGGAGAGGCGGCTGACCCGCGCGTCGGCTTCGCTGACTTTGGCGAACTCGGCGGCAAAGCGGCTGAATTGCTCGGCGAGCTGGGATTCGGTGGTGCTCAGCAGGCTCCAGATCTGCTGGCGGCGCTCGTCGGTGCTCTCGCCCAGGGCGCGCAGGTAACCCTCGGTCAGGGCCTCCATGAGCTTTTCGATCTGGTAGTTGGCCAGATGGCTGCCCAGCAGCGCAATGCGCTTGCGCTGCTCCTTGGCGTTGAGCATGTAGGTGCCGGTGGCGATCAGGATCGCCAGGATGAGGATGTCCATGCGGTGGGGTGCTTGTGTGCAGGGGTTGTCGGTCTGTTGCGGTGTTGGCTGCGCCGTGCGCCGCAGGGGCGGTGCGCGGCTGCCAACAAACCCCAAGGTTACCAACAACCTCTGTCCATGCTTTCAGCCCGCCGGTGGCTGGGGCCACGCCCGCTGGGGTTCGCGGATCAGCTCGAAGGCGTGCGCCACCTGCAGCACGCCCAGGTCGTCAAAACGGGCACCTGCAATCTGCAGGCCAATCGGCAGGCCGGTACGGGTGTAGCCGCAGTTGACCGAGGCCGCGGGCTGCTCGGACATGTTGAATGGCACGGTGAAGCCGATGTGCTCCAGCGGCCGCAGCGGGTCGTTGGTGGGCGAGGGCAACTCGGCCTGGAAGGCCACGTTGGGCGCTACCGGCGAGATCACGTAGTCGAACGCACTGCATGCCCTGACGGCAGCCACGCGGGTGACGTGGAACTGCTGGCTGGCGTTGAAGACCTCGGTGCCGCCCATGCCCGCAGCGCTCTCGGCCCAGGCGCGGATGTAGGGCAGCACTTTCGCGCGCCGCTCAGCGGGCAGGGCCTGCAGGTCGATGTGCGAACGCATGCGCCAGAAATGGTCCATGCCGTCGAGCATGGCCTGGGTCATGAACGGTGCCATGGGCACGATGGTGGCGCCAGCGGCTTCCATGAGCTGGGCTGCGCGCTCCACGGCGGCTTTCACTTCGGGCTCCACGGGCAGGCCACAGCCCGCATCCAGCAGCAGACCAATGCGCAGGCCGCGCAGGCGCTCGGCGCCTTTGTTGAACTGGCTCCAGGCGATGTCCTGCGCGGGCAGGCTCATGCTGTCGCGCGCATCGGGCTGGCTCAGCACCTGCATCATCAGCGCGGCGTCGGCCACGGTGCGGGTCATGGGGCCAGCGGCGCGGCCGGTGTAGGGTGGGTCAATAGGGATGCGGCCCAGGCTGGGCTTGAGGCTGAAGATGCCGCACCAGCTGGCGGGCAGGCGCAGCGAGCCGCCGATGTCAGTGCCGATGTGCAGCGGGCCATAGCCAGCGGCGGCCGCAGCGCCACCGCCTGCGCTGGAGCCACCGGGCCCTTTGCTCACATCCCACGGGTTGCGCGACAGCGGGTGGAAGCTGGACAGGCCCGAGGACAACATGCCGTAGTCGGGCATGGTGGTCTTGGCGACGATGACGGCACCCGCCTCGCGCATGCGGGCGGCGGGCGGGGCGTCGGCTGTGGCGGGTACCAGCTCGACAGCGGCCGTGCCCAGCGGCGTGGGGTCACCCTCGGTGGCAATGTTTTCCTTGATGGTGCTGGGCACGCCGTCCAGCAGCCCCTTGGGCTCACCGCGCAGCCAGCGGGCCTCGGACGCGCGGGCCTGCGCGAGCGCAGCGTCGGGACGCAGCAGGTAAGTGGCCTGGATGTGGGGTTCCCAGCGTTCGATGTGCGCCAGCACGGCCTGCGTGACCTCCACGGGGGACAGCGTGCGCTGGCGGTAGGCGGCCAGGAGTTCGTGGGCGGGCAGATCGTGCAGGGCGGTCATGTCGGGAGTTTTACAAGTAAAAAAGGCTGCTACCGCCTATTGGTAAAGCGCTGGCAGCTATTTTTTCAGGAGCAGTCCGCTCCTGCAGGTTTTAGATTGGCTAACAGAACTCTTCTGGCGTTGTTGCCGCGTCTTGTCGTACTACTCGTACTGCCTGCGACGCGGCGCCTAGCCAGAACCGCTTCGCTGAGTTTTGTTAACCGCTCTTAGTGATCCATGGCGCCGCGCGCCACCTGCAGCCCTTGAAACCGGCGCGGCCCAGGCGCGTGCAGCCGCGCAAGGGCCGCCCCGCCGCGCTGGCTGCGTCCCCCTGCCCGCATCGCGTAGCGATGCGAGAGCGGGGGGAAGGCCCGTAGGGCCTCAGGGGGGTGTCCGAATGTCACGACCAGGACAGCGCCGAGATGTCGTTCACGAACACCGGCATGTCTTTCCACAGGCCCTTGAGGTTCTTGTTGGCCACCGTGATCCACTGGTTGGAGTACAAGAAGGCGTGCACCGAGTCCTCGGCCAGCAGGCGCTGTGCATCGCCCAGCAGCTTGGCGCGGTCAGCAGGGCGGGCGGCGTTCTTGATCTGGTTGAACAGGTCGTTGAACTTGGGCGAGTTGTAGGCCCAGTAGTAGTCGGGCTTGGCAAAGTTGCCCAGGTCGAACGGCTCGACATGGCTGATCACGGTCAGGTCGTAGTTCTTGCTGCCGTAGGTGCCGCTGAGCCACTGTGCCCATTCCACGTTCTGGATCTTGGCGATGATGCCGACCTTGGCCAGCTGGGCGGCAATCACCTCGCCACCCTGGCGTGCGTAGGGCGTGGGGGGCAGCGTCATGGTCAGCTCCAGCGGGGTCTTGATGCCCGCCTCGGCCAGCAGTTTCTTGGACTTTTCGATGTCAAACGGGTTGACGCCCGTGGTGTCCACGTAGCCAAAAGCGCCGGGCACATAGTGGCTGCCGATGGGCGCGCCGTAGCCGTCGCCCGCACCTTCGATCACCGCCTTGCGGTCAATGGCGGCGGCAATGGCGCGGCGCACGCGCACATCCTGAAGCGGCTGCTTGCCGTTGTTGATCGCCAGAATGGTCTTGGCACGCGAGCCTGCCACGATCACCTGGTATTTCGGATTGGCCTTGAACTGCGCCACGCTGCGCGGCGTGACGCGGGGGAAGGCGTCCACGTCGCCCGCCAGCAAGGCAGCCACCTGGGCAGCGGGGTCGGAGATGAAGCGGAAGGTGGCGCGCTTGATCTTGATGGCCTTGGCATCGCGGTAGTCGGCCCAGGCCGTGAGCACCACGGACGAGCCCTTGTTCCACGCTTGCAGCTGGTAGGGGCCGGTGCCCACGGGCTTGTTGGCATTGGTGTCGGCGCTCTTGGGCTCCACGATGATGGAGGTGGCCTGGCCCAGCACGAACAGCAGGTCGGGGTCGATCTCCTTGTTGAGCAGCACCACGGTGTAGTCGTCCACCACCTGGGTGGTCAGGCCTGCGAACGTGCGCTTGTCCTTGTTGGTGCTCTTCTCGCCGCCCGCGCGGTCGTACGAGAACTTGACGGCCGCAGCGGTGAAGGGCTCGCCGTTCTGGAACTTCACGCCACGGCGCAGCTTGAAGGTGTAGGTCTTGAGGTCGGGCGAGACCTCCCAGCTTTCGGCCAGCAGGGGCGACACGCTGCCGTCGGGGTTGATCTTGGTGAGCGTCTCGAAGATGTTGTACTGCACGATCTCGGCGATGGCAGAAGCTGCACCGGCGGTGGGGTCCAGGCCTGGGGGCTCCAGCGTCATCGCGAGCGTCACCGCATCTTTGCGGCCCTGCGCCAGGGCGCTGAGCGGGGTGGACAGGGGCACGGCGGCAATCGCGCCAGTGGCAAGGACGGTACGGCGGTTCAGCATGTTCGGACTCTCCAGACAAAAAACCAGACAACAACCATAAAAACCCCGGTGCAATTTGTTACCGGGGAGGAAAAAAGCTTTTTACACCATCACACCTGTATTTGGTTATGCGGTTTTTGCCGTTGCTGCTGCTGCGGCGGCAGCCGCACGGCGCGCCCGTGCGCGGCCCGGCAACACCTGCGGCACGGCACCCACCAGCGACTGTGTGTAGGGGTGCTGCGCGTTGCGGAACAGCTCGCCCGGCGAGCCGCGCTCCACGATGCGCCCCTGGTACAGCACCACCACCTCGTCACACAGGTGGTTGACCACCGCGAGGTCGTGGCTGATGAGCATGTAGGTGATGCCGAACTGCTGCTGCAGGTCCTGCATCAGGTTCAGCACCTGGGCCTGCACCGACACGTCGAGCGCGCTCACGGGCTCGTCGGCCACGATCAGGCGGGGCCGGGTGATGAGGGCCCGTGCGATCGCGATGCGCTGGCGCTGGCCGCCAGAAAATTCGTGCGGGTATTTGCCCAGGTCGTTGGTGCGCAGACCCACCTGCGACAGCACCTGGGCCGCCTGCTCGCGCTGCTCGGCACGCGTGGTCTGGCCTTGCGCCTGCAGCGGTTCGGTCACGATGCGCTCCACGGTCTGGCGCGGGTCCAGCGATCCATAGGGGTCCTGGAACACCATCTGGAAGTCGCGCCGCGCCTGGCGCAGTTGCTCGGCGGGCAACTGGTGCAGGTTGCGGCCCAGCAGCTCCACCGTGCCAGCAGTCGGCGCATCCAGCGCCATCACCAGCCGCGCAAGCGTGGACTTGCCCGAGCCCGATTCGCCCACCACACCCAGACTGCGGCCAGCGGCGATGGAAAAGCTCACGCCATTGAGGGCCTGCACCGTGCCCGGCGGGCGAAACAGATGCTCGCGGGGCAGTGTGTATTCGCGCACCAGGTCGGTCACCTGGAGCAGAGGGCCGGCCTGATGTTGGTTGTCGCTCATGCTGCCACCTCCACACTGCGGGCTTCGGCAATGGCTTCGCGGCGCAGGCAGCGCACAGCGTGGTCACCGTCAGCATCGGTGGCCACAACCGTGACGGGGGGCGGCTCGTGGTGGCAGGCGTCGATGGTGTAGCTGCAGCGGCCTGCAAAGGGGCAGCCTGCGGGCAGATCCACCAGTTCAGGCACGGTGCCTGGGATGGTGGACAGCCGGGGGCGCTGGCCGGGCGCATGCACGGCACCCAGGTGGGGGCGCGCCGCAAACAGGCCCCGGGTGTAGGGGTGCGCCATGGCCGAGAAAACGGATGCGGTGGAGCCGCTCTCCACCACGCTGCCGCCGTACATCACCATCATGCGGTCCACGTTCTGCGAGATCACGCCCAGGTCGTGCGAGATCAGGATCATGGCCATGTTGCGTTCGGCCACCAGGTCGCTGATGAGGTCCAGGATCTGCTGCTGGATGGTCACATCCAGCGCCGTGGTGGGCTCGTCGGCAATCAGCAGGTCGGGCCCGCAGGCCAGCGCCATCGCAATGGTGATGCGCTGGCGCTGCCCGCCGGAAAACTGGTGCGGATAGGCATCGATGCGCTGCGCCGCGTTGGGGATGCCCACGCGGTCCAGCAGTGCAATGGCCTCCTTGCGGGCGCTGGCCGCGTCCATGCCCCGGTGCAGGCGCAGGGGCTCTGCCACCTGGCGGCCAATGGTGTGCACGGGGTTCAGGGCCGTCATGGGCTCCTGGAACACCATGCCAATGCGGTTGCCGCGCAACTGGCACATCTGCGCATCGGTGCGGCCCACCAGCTCTTGGCCGTCAAAGCGGATGCTGCCGGTGACCTGTGCACTCTCGGGCAGCAGGCCCATGAGCGACATGGCGGTGATGGATTTGCCGCAGCCCGATTCGCCGATCAGGCCCAGGGTTTCACCGCGGGCCAGCGAAAAGCTCACGCCGCGCACGGCGTCGGCGGGGCCCCGGTGCGTCTGCAGGCGGATGCGGAGGTTGGAGACTTCTAACAGGGACATCGTGGAGTGCGGGTGGTCTTCGGTGCGGGGGCTGTCAGCGCTTGCGAGAGAGGCGGGGGTCGAGCAAATCACGCAGGCCGTCGCCCAGCAGGTTCAGCCCCAGCACGGCCAGCGCAATCGCCACGCCCGGCCACACGGCCAGCAGCGGGGCCTGGAACATCAAGGTCTGGGCCTCGCTGAGCATGCGGCCCCAGGAGGGCTGGGGCGGCTGTGTGCCCAGGCCCAGGTACGACAGGGCGGCCTCGGCCAGGATGGCCAGCGCGAACTGGATGGTCGTCTGCACAATGAGCACCGACAGGATGTTGGGCAGCACATGCTCCAGCGTGATGCGCCAGGTGCCTTTGCCACAAGCCCGCGCGGCCAGGATGTACTCACGTGCCCACACGGCGTTGGCCGAGGCGCGGGTGACACGCGCAAACGTCGGGATATAGAAGATGCCGATGGCGATGATCGAATTGACGATGCCTGCGCCAAACACCGCCGTCATCATGATGGCCAGCAGCAGCGCGGGGAAGGCAAACGTGAAGTCCGCCAGCCGCATGATGATTTCTTCCACCCAGCCGCGCTTGGCCGCCGCCAGCAAGCCCAGCGCCGTGCCGATGGTGAGGCCGATGCCCACTGCGATCACGCCCACCAGGATGGAGTTGCGCGCACCGACCATCAGCAGCGAGGCCACATCGCGCCCGAACGCATCCGTGCCCAGCCAGTGCTTGCCGGAAGGGCCGCTCAGCTTGTTCGCCAGATCCATGTCGTAGGGGGACCAAGGCGTCCAGACCAGCGACAGGGCAGCGGTGGCCACCAGCAGCAGCGACAGCACGGCACCAATGACAAAGCTGCGGTGGCGCAGCGCGCGGTACAGCCAACTCGGTGCCGAGGTGGTTGCAGGGGAAGGGGAGGAAATAGCGGCGCTCATGGGGATCAGATGTCGGATGCCTTCACGCGGGGGTCGATCACGGCGTACAACACGTCCACCACGAAGTTCACGATGATGACCATGGCGGCGAGCAACATCACGCAGTTGCGCACCACGATCAGGTCGCGGTTGGAAATCGACTGGAAGATCAAACGGCCCAGGCCGGGCAGGTAGAACACGTTCTCCACCACGATGGTGCCCGCCAGCAGGGAGGCAAACTGCAGCCCCATCACGGTGACCACCGGGATCATCGCGTTGCGCAGCACATGGCCCCAGAGCGCTGCGCGCTGCGTCAGGCCCTTGGCGCGGGCCGTGCGCACAAAGTCTTCACGCAGCACCTCCAGCACGGCCGAGCGGGTGATGCGCGCCAGGATGGCAGCCTGCACCACGGCCAGCGCAATGGCGGGCAGCAGCAGGGCCTTGAGGGCTTCGAGCGGGCTGCCTCCGGCGTCTTCCGTCCAGCCCGGAAAGCCGCCGGCCGAGAACCACTGCAGCTTCACCGAGAACAGCAGGATCAGCAGGATGGCGAACCAGAAGTTGGGGATGGCAATGCCGATCTGGGCCAGGCCCATCACGCCCACGTCGCCCACCTTGTTGTGGCGTGCCGCGGCGTACACACCAGCGGCCAGGGCCAGCACCGTGGTGATCACCATGGCCATCAAGGCCAGCGGCACGGTGAGCGCCAGGCGCTCCAGCACAAGGTCCAGCACGGGCGAGCTGTAGGCGTAGCTGTCGCCCATGTTGCCCACCACCAGGCCACTGACCCATTGCCAGTAGCGCAGGCTGGCGGGCTGGTCCAGCCCCAGCTTGCTGGCCAGCGCAGCCACGGCATCGGGCGAGGCGTCGGGGCCCATGAGCATCTGCGCGGCGTTGCCCGGCAGGATCTCCAGCACCAGGAACACAACAATGGATGCGCCAATCAGCGTGGCCAGGAGGGTGGCAAACCGTTTGAGGAAAAACAGACCCATGGAGCAGGCGGTGGAGGAGGGTGATACGCGAGCGCGTAAAAATTAATGTGTATACACAGCATAACGGTAAAAACGTCCCCGTCAGCGGTGGTGGGTTGCAGTGTGGCACGCAAGGCACATGCCACCGCGCGGGATAATACGGAGCATGAACCGCGCCGTGTACCCCATTGCCCTTGTGTCTGGCCCCGCGCCCAGGGAGGCCGTATGGCGCTGATGATCACCGACGAGTGCATCAACTGCGATGTGTGCGAGCCTGAATGCCCCAACCAGGCGATCTACCTGGGGCAGGAGATCTACGAGATTGACCCGAACAAGTGCACGGAATGTGTGGGGCATTTCGACGAGCCCCAGTGTGTGCAGGTCTGCCCCGTGGCCTGCATCCCCGTGAACCCGCAGCATGTGGAAAACCGCGAGACGCTGTGGCAGAAGTTCCAGCGCCTGCAGGCGTCGGCTGCAGGCTGATTCTCAAGGTTTTTTGGCCGCTACCGCGCGACCATCAATCGCTTTAAGCTATCAAAAATATAGTGATTGGCAGTTGAGCCAGTCGCTGCCTTGGTCGCTGATCAGTCTTCCACCGGGCGCACAGGCTTGGGGCGGGGTGGCTTGGTGGTGTGGATCAGCAGGGTGGCCTTGTCCATCTCGCCTGCCAGCATGGCGGGGTAGGCCTTGAGCGAATGGCTGATGCAGTCCTCGATCAGTGTGCGCTGGTCGGGCGACGGCTTCTTCAGCACCCAGTTGGCGACTTCGCTCTTCACGCCGGGGTGGCCGATGCCGATGCGCAGGCGCCAGTAGTCGGGCGAGCCCAGCTGGCCGTGGATGTCGCGCAGTCCGTTGTGCCCCGCGTGGCTGCCGCCGCGCTTGAGCTTGACCTGGCCGGGGGGGATGTCCAGCTCATCGTGCACCACCAGAATTTCCTCGGGCTGGATCTTGAAGAACCGCGCGAGCGAGGCCACGGATTTGCCCGAGAGGTTCATGAAGGTCTGAGGCTGCAGCAACCATACGGTCTGGCCATGCACCGTGGTGCGTGCCACCAGCCCGTGGTAGCTGCGCTCGGGCACCAGCGTGGCCTTGAGTTCGCGCGCCAGGGCGTCAATCCACCAGAATCCGGCGTTGTGGCGGGTCGCTTCGTAGTCGGGCCCCGGGTTTCCAAGGCCTACAAACAGCTTGATCATGGGCGGGATTATCCGTGTGCGAATAGTGGCGGAGAGGCGGGGGTATGCGGGTGCTGCGCGGTGGCTGAAAAACAAACGGCCCACCGAGGTGGGCCGTTGGTCAGGCCGGATCCGCCGAGACGGGGCCTGGATGGAAAAGCAAGTGGATCAGCGAGGGGCTGATTGATTACTTCTTGCCCTTGCCCTTGCCCTTGGCGTCGGCAGCAGGTGCTGCGTCAGCAGGGGTTTCGACGATCACGGCGGGAGGCACAACCGACACCAGAACGGGGTTGTTGTTCTGGCCACCGCGGATCTTGGCCGTCACGCCCTTGGGCAGCTTGACGTCCTTCAGGTGCAGGGAGGCACCCTTTTCCAGCTTGGACAGGTCCACAGCGATGAATTCGGGCAGGTCCGAAGGCATGCAGGTCACGTCCAGTTCGTTCACGATCGGGTTGACCATGCACTTGTCCACCTTGACGGCGTTGGACTCTTCAGCACCGCTGTAGTGCAGTGGCACCTTCAAGTGCAGCTTGGTCTTGTCGTCCACGCGCTGGAAGTCGATGTGCAGCACCAGTTGCTTGTAGGGGTGGTATTGCACGTCGCGCAGCACGACCTTGGAGGTGGCGCCCGCCACTTCCATGTCCAGCACGCTGGAGTGGAAAGCTTCCTTCTTGAGGGCGTGCCACAGGGCGTTGTGGTCGATCTCGATCAGTTGGGGTTCGGTGGTGCCACCGTACACGATGCCAGGCGTCTTGCCCGAGTTGCGCAGACGGCGGCTCGCACCCGTACCCTGCTTGGCGCGCTCAAAAGCGACGAAGTTCATAGTTAGCTCCTGGAAAGAGGCGACCGCGACCAGTCATCCTCTGTTTTAAAAAGGCTTGCAGCATCATCGCCGCCCGCCCACTGGTTGTTCCCAAACAGACAACAAGCCTCCCGCAGGAGGCTTGTGTGCAACCGCTGTGCATCGCTCCCGGCGGGAGCGGGTCAGAACAGGTTGTCTTGGTCCGAGAACAGGCTCATCACCGACTCACCCTTGGCAATGCGCTGAATCGTCTCGGCGATCAGCGGGGCCACGGAGAGCTGGCGAATCTTGGTGCATCCCTTGGCGTTGTCGCTCAGGGGGATGGTGTTGGTCACGACCACTTCATCCAGGGCTGTGCCCTTGGCGATGCGTTCAATGGCGGGACCCGAGAAAATGGGGTGCGTGCAATACGCGTACACGCTCTTGGCGCCGCGCTCTTTCAGCACTTCGGCGGCCTTCACCAGCGTACCGGCGGTGTCGATCATGTCGTCCATGATCACGCAGTTGCGGCCTTCGATTTCGCCGATCACGTGCATGACTTCCGACACGTTGGCCTTGGGGCGGCGCTTGTCGATGATGGCCAGATCGCAGCCCAGCTGCTTGGCCAGGGCACGGGCACGCACCACGCCGCCCACGTCGGGCGAGACAACGATCAGGTCCTCGTAGTTCTTCTGGCGCAGATCGCCCAGCAGAACCGGAGAGGCATAGATGTTGTCCACGGGGATGTCGAAGAAACCCTGGATCTGGTCAGCATGCAGGTCCATGGTCAGCACGCGCGCCACACCCACGGCCTGCAGCATGTTGGCCACGACCTTGGCGGTGATGGGCACGCGTGTGGAGCGAGGGCGGCGGTCCTGGCGGGCGTAGCCGAAGTAGGGGATCACGGCGCTGATACGCTCAGCCGATGCACGCTTGAGCGCATCGACCATGATCAGCAGTTCCATCAGGTTTTCGTTGGTGGGTGCGCAGGTGGACTGCACAACGAAAACATCGCGGGCACGTACGTTTTGCTTGATTTCGACGGTGACTTCACCATCAGAGAAGCGACCCACGTCGGCTGCACCCAGGGTGGTGCCGAGGTGCTGGGCAATTTCAGCTGCCATGCCAGGATTGGCATTGCCAGTGAAAACCATGAAGTCGGGGTGATTGGCTTGCATGAGAGTCCCAGCAATCTGAAAAAAAAGCCCGTACGCGAGAAGATTATTTGGCAGGGGAAGAAGGATTCGAACCTTCGCATGCCGGAATCAAAATCCGGTGCCTTAACCAGCTTGGCGACTCCCCTACACAGGTCAACTGCTGAAAGCAGCCAACCTTAATTCTCGTCTGACGCCCACCCTGCCAGAGGATGAATCATCAGGTTTTCACATGCTTTGACTTGCCAGCCTTCGGGGGCGTTGTTCAAGTCCACTTCATGTGACATTCGCGCAAACACTGCACTTCCAGAGCCTGTCATTCTAGCCTGTAATCCTCGGTCCTGAAGCCATTCGATGGCTTGCGTGACTTCTGGGCAGATGGCCTGAGCAACTGGCTGCAAGTCGTTTCGACCAAAGTCAAAGTGTTCTGCAGCAAAGCCTAAGATTGTAGCACTATCTGAATCGCGTTTCAAATTCGGTGACGAAAAAATTAATTTTGTCTCCAAACCTGCTGCGGGCTTCACGATGGCAAAGCGCGCTTGCGGCAGTTGGTGTGCTTTCTCAAGCGGCGTGATTGTCTCACCAATTCCTTCTACCCAAGCGTTGTTGCCGCGTAAAAAAAAGGGAATGTCTGCACCGAGCTGCAAGCCGATCGTTTCCAGTGCGCTGCGTGGCAGGTCGAGACCCCACAGGCGGTTCAAGGCGAGCAGCGCTGTCGCTGCGTCGGACGAGCCTCCACCCATGCCGGCTTGAGCGGGAATGCGCTTGAGAACGCCGATGTGAGCGCCCAGCGTGCAGCCCGTAGCGGCTTTTAGTGCATATGCCGCGCGCAGTGTCAGGTCCATCTCGGGCAATGGGGCACCCAGGTCTTCCCTGGAGATGCTGCCATCGGCGCGTCGTTCGAAATGCAGGGTGTCGCACCAGTCCACCAGCATGAAGACTGACTGGAGCAGGTGGTAGCCGTCGGCGCGTCGCCCGGTGATGTGCAGAAACAGATTGAGCTTGGCCGGAGCCGGCACGTCGTACAGCGCTTGCATCGCAGAATGGGAAAGGGTGGCGTAGGCTGAGGGCGATCCCTCAGCGGGTCAGCACAATGCGCAAGATGGCTTGTGGGGTGGGGTGTTCGCGTCGCGCGGTGAGGCGACCGTCCGGCATGCCAGACAGATCGGCCTGCCAGCCGGGGGCCGTGGCCTGGATGCCGTTGAGCCAGCTGAAAAGGGCTGCAATCGGGATGCGCGTGCCTGTCACATCCAGAAGCAGCGTCTCCAGCGAGTCCGAAGTCCGTGTCTCTGGCCCGCTCTGCAGCGATGCCTGGCCATCTTTCCACTCCAGTTGGGCAATGCGATTTCCGAACGGGCTCAAAAGTACCAAGCCGCCGCTCTCAGGGTTCCCCTGCAGTTCAAACGTGGCGGAGAAGGACTGCGCAGCCTGTCCATCGACCTGCAGGGCAATCCGCCCGCGCCAACTGTCTTCTTCTTGGGATGCCCTTGAGACTGGTTGTGCACAACCAGCGAGCCACAGCGCACAGCAGATGATCCACGACACCACCCAGCCGTGGTGAGGGGCAGCGCTCAACTCCAGGCGATGCCCTCTGCTGCGGGTGTGCATCAAAGCCCCGCCCCTAGCCGCTTGAGTGTTTCTTTGAGTGTGTCGTTGTCAGGGCTGATGCGCTGCCCTTCTTTCCAGACTCGTGTGGCGCCTTCCTTGTCGCCCAGGCTCCATAGCACTTCGCCCAGGTGGGCTGCAATTTCGACATCGGGGCGGGCCTTGTACGCAGTTTCCAGAAGGCGCTTTGCATCGGCCTTGTTGCCCAGGCGGAATTCCACCCAGCCAAGGCTGTCCATGATGAAAGGATCATTCGGCGCAAATTCCAGCGCTTTCAAGATCAACTGTTTGGCCTCGGCCAAACGAAGCCCTCGGTCTGCAAGCGAATAGCCGAGCGCGTTGTAAGCGTGGTGGTACTGCGGCTGGCGGGCGATCACCTGACGCAGCAACTGCTCCATGGTGTCCGGGTTGCCCATTTTTTCGGCCAGCATTGCCTGGTCATAGACCAGTTCGGCGTCGTCTGGGGCCAGTGCCACCATCTCCACCTGCACTTGGTAGGCTTCTTTGTACAGGCGCTGCTCGCGTAGCAGTTGCACTTCAGCTGCCAGCTTCATGCGCTGGTTTTCGGCCGAGGATCCTGGCAGATTGCGCAGCAGCGCCCGTGCCTGTGCGAGTTTGCCTTGCCGTGCCAGCAGTGAGGCCCGGCGCATCTGGGCGCCAAACACTTCCTCTGCGTTGTCAATGCGAGCCAGCCAGGCTTCGGCGGCCGCGAAGTCTTTCTTATTCTCCGCAATTTGTGCATAGAGCAAGTAGGCCTGGGTCAGGCTTTTTTGTCGCACTTCTGCATCAGAGGCGGCAGAAGCCAGGTCGATGAAGCGCTGCAGGGATCCTTCAGCGGCGGGCAGGCGGTTGTCCTGAAACTGCAGTGTGGCGACCACGAGCCAGGCCTCCGCCAGATCGGGCTTCTCCTTGGTCACGGCCTCCAGCTGGCGGCTGGCATCGGGATAGCGCTGCAGGCCCAGCAGTACGCGTGCGTAGGCCATCCGCAGGTCGGGCACGGGTTGTTTGGCCAGCGCCTGAATCACGATGGGTTCGGCTTCTGGGACGCTGTCATCCAAGAGTTCCAGTGCCAGCCGTGCTGCGTCCTCACTTGCGTTGTCCAGATCCTGCGCCTTGCGCGCTGCATTCAGTGCGCCGCTCTTGTCGCCAGCGGCCAAGCGCAGCCGCCCGAGTGCAACCCAGGCTGCAGGACCTGTGGCGGGGTTGGTCAGCTCGTCTACAAGGGCCTGTTCGACGACCTTGGCTGCGAGCGCTTTGTCGCTGGCGCGTCCATACATTTGGGGCAGCGCAGACAGCGAGGCCGCCTTGGCGCGAGGTGGTGACTGTGCGAGTTCCTGCCGCAACAGGTCCGGGGTTTCTCCAATGCGGTTGAGTGCCACCAGGATTTGCAGCACATAGCGGTTGGCCTCGCGGGACTGGGGCAGGGCCTCTTTCCATGCTCTGGCTGCAGCCAGAGCGTATTCGCCCGAGCGGGCTTGCAGGGCAATGTCCGCCGCCCGTTGGTAAAGCTGGCCGTCGGCACTGCGGCGCGCGGCTTCGAGCATGAACGCGTAGCCAGCGCCAGGGTCACCTGTGCGAGCGCTGACTTCGCCCAGAAAAATTTCGTAGAACAGCTCAGCGTCCAGGGCCGGGTTGGATGTGGCCGGTGGTCCACCGGTGGTGGCGCGATTGTCACTGCGGGGTTGCTGAGCCCACGCGGATTGGGCGGCAACCGCCACTGCGGCAGCGAATGCGGCGGTTCGAAAGCTGTGAAAGAGCACCATCGGGCCATAATAATCCATGCCTGTGAAGCCGTTGCCCGGCCTTTTGTATGCCTGAGTTGCCCGAAGTGGAAGTGACCCGCCGCAGCTTTGCTGAAGCGATTGCGGGGGCCAAAATTCAAGCCGTGGTTCTGGGTAAGCCACTTCGCTGGCCCCTGGGCTGTGATCCCCTGTCGTTGGTGGGTCAACAGGTCGTGGAGCTGCGCCGGCGGGGCAAGTACCTGCTGGCAGATATCAGCGGGGGGCTTTTGCTGATTCACCTGGGCATGTCGGGCAGTCTGCGCTTTGCGTATGGGTTGCCAGCCGCCGGGCCACATGATCATTTTGATCTGGTGACAGACAAGGGAACCCTGCGACTGCATGACCCGCGCCGGTTTGGAGCGGTCGTGTTTGCTGCAGATGAACAAGCACCTGTGGCGGTGAAGCTGCTCGGCGCCCTGGGTATGGAGCCTTTGTCGGACGCGTTCTCTTTGCCAGATTTCCAGGCAGGTCTGAAAAAAAGCCGCATGCCCATCAAGCAGTTGCTGCTGGCTGGCCATCTAGTGGTGGGGGTCGGCAATATCTACGCCTCCGAAGTGCTGTTCATGGCGGGCATCCGGCCCACGGCGGCGTCCTCTCGCATCGGAGCCGGGCGGGTGCGCCGTCTGTACGAAGCCATTCGTGTGGTGCTGGCGCGTGCCGTGGATATGGGTGGGAGTACCTTGCGCGATTTTTCGAACGCGGAGGGCATGGCGGGGCACTTTCAGACCACTGCCAGCGTGTATGGGCGTGAAGGTGCCCCTTGTCACGCCTGTGGCACGGCGATACGGCTTTTACGCCAGGGGCAGAGGAGCAGCTACTTCTGTCCCCGGTGCCAGCGGCCCTAGGAAAGCGTTGCACAGCATTGGTGGGGTCGAGGTGCCTCTGTGGAGGCCCTGATAAGCACCAGTGTCCGGGCTTGCAACAGCCTGCGCGTGGTCGATGCTATATTTTGTGTATGTCTACCTTGTAGGCCATTCATAGATCTGTGGGAGCAAAGTGGGACCTTCATTCAACGAACAGTTCGACCAGCATGGCGCCTGGCGGCGAGAGTTCGCCCAGCAGCTCAAGCGGCTGGCCGAGTGGATGTCCTCGCATGACCTGATGGATGCCGCCGTGCAGGAGCGACTGCATCGCCTGGAGGAGCAGGTCCGAAGCGACAAAGTCATGGTGGCCTTTGTGGCTGAGTTTTCGCGTGGCAAATCGGAACTGATCAACGCGATCTTCTTTGCCGACTATGGGCGCCGCATCATGCCTGCGAGCGCAGGCCGCACCACCATGTGCCCCACAGAGTTGGGTTATGACGCCACTGTGGCACCCAGCCTCCGGCTGCTTCCTATCGAAACCCGCCTGCAGATGCAAGGTCTGGCGGAATGGCGGCTCAAAACCGAACGCTGGACAGAAATTCCCCTGGATGTTGGCAATGCGGACCAGATCGCCAAGGCCCTGGAGAAAGTGGCTGAGGTGCGCAAGGTCAGTCTGGACAATGCCCGTGCGCTGGGTTTCTGGCACGATGAACTGACCGATGAGAACCCCGTGCCCGATGCCCAGGGCTTGGTGGAAGTGCCCATGTGGAGGCACGCCATCATCAATATTCCCCACCCGCTGCTCAAGCAGGGGCTGGTGATTCTGGACACTCCCGGCCTGAACGCCGTGGGCGCAGAGCCGGAGTTGACCGTCAACCTGATCCCGCAGGCGCATGCGGTGGTTTTCATTCTGAGTGCCGATACTGGCGTCACCCGCTCGGATCTGTCCATCTGGCGTGAGCATCTTGCGATATCGCCCGACAGCATGGATGCACGGCTCGTCGTGCTGAACAAGATCGACACGCTGTGGGATACGCTCAACAGCGCCGAGCAGGTGCAGTCCCAGATGGAGCGCCAGTGCAGAACATCGGCGGAGATGCTGGGGGTGCCGCTGGAACGGGTGGTCCCCGTATCAGCCCAGAAGGGGTTGGTTGCCAAGATCACGGCGGATGATGTCTTGCTCGAAACCAGTGGTTTGCCTGTTCTGGAAGAGGCCCTGGCCAAAGGCATCATGGGTCGGCGCAGATCTATCTTGCGGGCAGCAGTTTCCGCAGGGGTGGCCAGCCTGCGCACAGAGACCGGGCGGGTTATCAACATTCGCCGCCGTGACCTGGATGACCAGATGGCCGAATTGCGCAGCCTGCGGGGCAAGAACGCCTCGGTGATCGAATCCATGCGCCACCGCATCGAGCAGGAGCAGCGTGAATTTGATTTGAGCACCGCCAAGATCCAGGCGGTGCGTGCCGTGCACCTCAAGCTCTTGCGGGATGTGTTTCAGCAATTGGGCGCCAAAGCGCTCAAGGCGGAGTTGTCGGAGTTGGCGCAAACGCTGCAGCAAAAAGGCCTCAAGCTGGGCGTCAAGAAAATCTATGTTCAGACCTTCGACAAACTGCGTGGAACGCTGGACAAGGCGCAGGCCTCAGGCACAGAAATCCAGGCGATGTTGGGCGGTACATTCCGGCAGCTCAATGCCGAATTCGGTTTTTCGCTTCAGGTGCCCACGCCCCCCCAACTGGAGCACTTCACGCACGACCTGAATCAGATCGAACAAAGCCATTTGCAGTACCTTGGGGTGGGCAATGCGCTGAAACTGGCGCAGCCGGAGTTTGCCGAGCGGCTGGTACGGGCCTTGGCCATGCGGTTGCGCACGGTGTATGAGTCAGCTGCCAACGATCTGGAACTGTGGAGCAAGTCGGCAACAGCCCAACTGGATGCGCAGTTGCGCGAGCGCCGCCGCAGCTTTGCACGTCGTATCGAGGCGGTGGATCGCATACAGCAAGCTGCCAGCGGGCTCGTGGAGCGCATTTCGGAAATTGAGGCGGGTGAAGAGGCGCTGGGCTCGTTGGAGCGCAGGCTGCAGGAGCTAACTTCTCAGCTGATTGCTTTGCCGGGCCTGGAGCCCGCAGCTTCCGACGCGTATCTTGTGTCGGCATGAGTGCGCCCGCAGAGGGCACGCGCGTCGCCGAACGCGTGGTGGCATGGCAGGCCACCCATGGCCGCAACCACCTGCCTTGGCAGCAGACCCGAGACCCGTATCGCGTATGGCTGTCAGAGATCATGCTGCAGCAAACCCAGGTCAGCACCGTGCTGGATTACTACGCACGGTTCCTGGCGCGCTTCCCGGATGTCAGCGCCTTGGCCAACGCGCCCCAGGATGAGGTGATGGGGCTTTGGAGTGGTTTGGGCTATTACAGCCGGGCGCGCAACCTGCACCGTTGCGCGCAGCAGGTTGTGGCTGACCACGGGGGAATGTTTCCTCGCACTGCGGAGGTCTTGGCGACCCTGCCAGGCATTGGCCGATCCACGGCGGGAGCCATTGCGGCATTCTGTTTCTCGGAGCGTGTGCCGATACTGGATGCCAACGTGCGGCGGGTGCTGACGCGCTTGCTGGGCTTTGACAAGGACATGGCGTCTGCCGCTAACGAACGCCTGCTGTGGGGGATGGCGGAGTCGTTGCTACCCACCCAAGACCTCGTCCGAGCAATGCCCCGATACACCCAGGGGCTCATGGACCTGGGGGCCTCGATTTGTACCCCACGCGCTCCCCGTTGTCCCGACTGTCCCTTGATGGCGTCTTGCAAGGCGTTGGCAGATGGTGACCCCGAGCGCTATCCCGTCCGGACGCGCAAGCTGGTCCGCAGATCCGAGTCGTGGCAGTTGGCAATCCTTCGTGATGGCCATGGTCGCACTTGGCTGCAGCGGCGCCCGCCAACGGGCATTTGGGCAGGCATGCATTGTGTGCCTGTCTTTCCGGGCGAAGCTGAGTGTGCTGCTTTTTTCCAGAGCCTTGGCGACCCGTCACGTTACTTGCGGGAAGATCTGTCTTCCTTTTTGCATGTGCTCACGCACAGGGACCTGCATCTCCATCCGATACTGATCAGCGGGGACTTTGCGGTGGATGCCCTGGGGGATGGAGAGTGGCTCGGGCCGGACCAATGGCAGTCTGTGGGTTTGCCTGCCCCTATCCGCAAACTGCTGGATGCGACCCAAGCCCGGTTGTGGTGAGAGGTGGTGGGGCCGGAGGCTGATCCGCAGCCCGATCTCAGCTCGATGGTCAGCGACCGTCGAGTTCCCGGTGGCGTTTCAACGCCGTCCAGCGGTCGCTGAAGGCCTCGGCAAGCCGTTCCACCAGATAGACCGAGCGGTGTTGCCCGCCAGTGCAGCCAATGGCGACCGTCACATAGCTGCGGTGGTTCCTGTCGAGCATGTCCAGCCAATGCGCCAAAAACTGCTCTATGTGGGCGCGCATGAGGCTGACGTCGGGCTGCAGGCGCAGGAAGTCCGCAACCGGTTGGTCCAGCCCCGTCAGATCGCGCAGTGTCGGCTCGTAGTGGGGGTTGGGTAACATCCGCACGTCGAAGACGTAGTCTGCATCCATGGGGATGCCGCGTTTAAATGCGAAGGACTGAAACACCAGAGTCAATTGCCCCTGCGCAGTAGACATCAGGCTCTTGACATAACTTTGCAGTTGCGACGCCCTTATCGTGCTGGTGTCGATGACGTGCGACTGCTCACGCAAGTCCGCCAGCAGTTCGCGCTCCAGTTCGATGATCTGCACCAGGGCCCGTCGTCCCTGCTGGAGGTCGTCATGGGAGAGGGGGTGGCGGCGGCGCGTTTCGGAGAACCTCCGCACCAAGGTGTCGATGGTGGCATCCAGAAAGATCGATTGCACGGCCACGCCCAGGCTGCGCAGGCGATTCAGCTCCTGGGGGACCTGGTGCAGCGAGGTTGCGCTGCGCACGTCCATGGCGATGGCTACGCGGTTCCCGTGGTGGCGATGCTCCAGCGCAACGAAGGCGGGCAGCAGCTCGGGTGGGAGGTTGTCTACGCAGTAGTACCCGGCGTCTTCCAGCGCGTGCAGGGCTACGGACTTCCCGGAGCCCGACATCCCAGTGATCAGGACAATTTCAAGTGCCATCAGCTATTCACTGCCAGGGTTGTGGTCACATGGCCCAGCATCTCTCGGGCGTGAGCCAAGGTAGTGTCCGTTGAACGCTCGCCGCCCAGCATGCGCGCAATCTCGGCAACACGTTGATCTTCTTGAACGGCCAGCACCATGCTGGTGGTACCTGCTGGACTCTTGCGCTTGGCCACCTTGAGATGGTGGTGCGCGCAGGCCGCGACCTGGGGCAGATGGGTCACCGCCAGGACCTGGCGGTCCCGGCCCAGTTGCTGCATCAACCGGCCCACGGTTTCTGCAACGGCGCCGCCCACGCCAGAATCCACCTCGTCAAAGATGAGGGTGGGCGCCATGCCCAGCTCGCTCGTGGTGACAGAGATGGCAAGGGAGATGCGTGACAGCTCGCCGCCAGAGGCAACCTTGCCAATCGGTTTGGGGCTCATGCCCGGATGGCCAGCTACCAGAAAGACCACATCATCCATTCCATGGGCTGCGGGTTCCTCGGCACGGGTCAGGGACGCTTCGAATCGTCCGCCCTCCATGCCCAGTCCTTGCATGGCCTGGGTAATGGCCGTCGATAGCTTGGGTGCTGCCTTGGCGCGTGCCTGCGATAGCGTTCTGGCAGCCGTCTGGTAAGCCTTGGCACTGGCCGCCTCGGCGGCTTGCAGTTGATCCAGGTCGGTGGCGGCGTCCAGTTGGCGCAGCTCGGCCTTCCAGTCCTGCAGCAGCGCAGGCAAATCCCCGGGGGCCCGCTTGTATCTGCGGGCGAGGGTCATCCACTGCGACATGCGTGCATCCAGTTCGGCCAGGCGCTGTGGATCAATGTCGGCATGCCGCAGGTACGAATGCAGTGAATGGACTACGTCGTTGGCTTGTGCAAGGCTCGATGCCAGGATATCGGCCAAACTGGCAAATTCGGGTTCGATGTGCTCCTGGGTTTGCAGAAGCAAGTGGGCCTTCGTCAGGGCGCTGAGTGCGCCGGCGTCATCTGCTTGGAGGGTTTGGATAGCTCCGTCGGCTGCATCCAGAAGCGCTTGTGCATGCGACAGCCTTTTGTGTTGCGCATCCAGCTCATCCCATTCATCGGTGGCGGGGGCCAGCTTTTCCAATTCACTGATTTGCCATTGCAGGCGTTCACGCTCCTGCTGCAAGGTAGCCTGGGCCTGGCGCGCCTGCTGCAGGGCTTTCTGGTCCGCGCGCCACTGCGACCAACGGAGTTGGGTGTCGGCCGTGCTGGTGCCCGCAAACGCATCCAGCAATCCGCGCACTGATTCAGGGCGCGTAAGGCTCTGCCAGGCGTGTTGTCCATGGATGTCGAGCAGCATGTCTCCCAGTGCGCGCAACTGTGCTGCCGTGGCGGGGGTTCCATTGATCCAAGCGCGGCTTTTTCCCTGGACATCCACTGTGCGCCGCAGCAAAAGCATGTCGTCAGAATCAAACCCGGCTTCTTCCAGCCATGGCCGAACATGCTTTGGGCAATCGAATTCTGCGCAGATGTCTGTGCGGGCGCAGCCCTCGCGCACAACCCCGGCATCCGATCGTGCACCCAGGGCCAGTTGCAAAGCATCGATCAGAATGGACTTGCCCGCCCCGGTTTCGCCAGTCAGCACAGTGAAGCCGGGCTGGAGTTCAAGTTCCAGCGTCTGGACAATCACAAAATCACGCAGTGTGATCCGCCGGAGTGCCATGGTCAGGAGCCTCCTTCATTCCAGCGCAGCTTCTTGCGCAGCGTTGCAAAATAATTCCAGCCTTGGGGATGCAGGAACCGCACACAGTGCTCTGACCGTTTGACAAGGATGCGGTCGCCGTGGAGCAGGGAGGCCAATGATTGCATGTCAAAGTTGGCGCTGACATCGCGTCCGCTCACCACCTCCACGGCCACCTCCGTGGCGTCAGACAAAACAATGGGGCGGTTGGACAAGGTGTGCGGTGCAATGGGCACCAGCACCCAGCCTGGGATGGATGGGTGCAGCATCGGCCCGCCTGCTGACAGCGAGTAGGCCGTCGAGCCGGTAGGCGAGGCGATGATGAGCCCGTCGGCGCGCTGGTTTGCCACCAGCCGCCCACCCACCTCCACCCGCAATTCCACCATGCCAGAGGTGGCGCCGCGGTTCACGACCACATCGTTCATGGCAAGGGCTTCAAACACTATTCGCTCATCGCGCACCACAGTGGCATGCATCAGGGGGCGGAGATCCTCTTCGTATGCACCCTTGAGCATGGGTGAGAGGGTTGCCTGGTAAGTGTCAAAGGGGATGTCGGTGATAAACCCCAGCCGCCCCTGGTTGATCCCGATCAGCGGCGTACCAAACCGTGCGAGCCTGCGGCCGATGCCCAGCATCGTGCCGTCCCCGCCCACTACCAAGCCCAAGTCGCACCGGGCCCCGATCTCGTCTACATTCAGCGAGGGGTAGTCATGCGTCAGCCCCGCATTGCTGGCGGTCTCCGCTTCCAGCGCCACTTCACAGCCCTGGCGTTCAAGAAAGTGGGCGATGTCTTCCAAAGCCTGGCGAGAGCTGTCGCCTGTGGAGCCCGCAGATGAAGCTTGGTACTTGCCTATGAGTGCGACATGGCGGAAATTGGACGTCATCGCGAAATTACATCATTAAACAGATGTGAGCTTTGCGACGCGCTTCAACATCCGCGTCTTGCATGCGCTTTCTCGCTCTGATTCCAGCGCTGCAACCACTATCCACGTCTTCACGTCCTGGCCGAGTTCTTCCGCCAGCGCTCCTGCAATTGCTGGGCTCAAGTGACCGCGCGTCTTAGCCGTGTGCAAAGCACTCCGCGACAGCTTCAACTTATCTGTCCAGTAAGGGGCGGGCTGCGCAGAAAGCGCGGCGTCTAGCAGATTCATCGTTGATTGCATATTCGTCACTCCTACATGTTGTAAACATGCCTACATGTTGAGAGCATGTTAGCAAATTGATTGACTACATGATGTAGGCGTCGTCAAACTCCGCGTCGATCACATGTTGTGATCATTTCGGAGCCGCCATGACCGCCACAACTCCCGTCTGCCCACCCCCAGCCACCAAAGGCGCTGCAAGCGCTGTGGCGGCTCCTGCAGTGTCTGCGCTGGGGGCGGGCACTCGTCGTAAGGTGCTCATGCAGTCCGGCGCCGGAATGCTGGATCTGTTCTCCAGCTCGGTGTTACAGCGACCTGGCGTATCTGTCCTCTTTGCCCGCTCTGACTCCTGTTACTTCGGCCTGGTGGATGACGTGTGGGACGCGCAGCGCGATGCACGCGGCTACACCGGCAAGAACCCTGTTGTTTGCCACCCGCCTTGTCGTGGCTGGGGCCGTCTGCGCCACTGGGCCAAACCTCGCCCAGATGAAAAAGCCCTTGCCCTGTTCGCTGTCGAGCAGGTGCGCCGCTGCGGTGGCGTGCTGGAGCATCCATGGGGCAGCACCCTATGGCACGCCGCACAGCTTCCGCACCCCGGCAGGGTGGATGCCTGGGGCGGTTGGACGCTCCTTGTGGATCAGGGGTGGTGGGGCCATCCAGCACCCAAGCCGACATATCTCTACATCGTCGGTTGCAGCCGCGAAAACGTCGGTGAGTTGCCTGTGCAGTTACACCGAGCTGAGGGCCGCACCCTCAAGCTCTCGCCTGCAGACCGTGAGCGCACGCCCCCGGCATTCGCCCGTTTTCTGGTGGACCTAGCCGCCAAGTGTCCCGGCTCGCAGTTACAGCCATCGATCGCAGTTACAGCGGCCGGCGCAACGTCTGCTGTTACAGCAGACCAGGACCGCTGTTACAGCGACCAGGCTGCGCCCGTTCGCGCAGCTTCCAAGCGGGCAGCCTTCAAGGCATGGGCGGAAAGCGGCGCAGCCGCGACCGGCAAGCGTAGCGCGGGCGCGGTTGAGCCGCGCGGTGCTATCAATTTTGGGGGGTGCGTAGCACCTCGGACAGCTTCGGTCCCCGATGGTAATCACGGGGACAACTTTCCAGGGGACGCAGCATGACGCACCCCACATCGCTCGTTTTAGAGGGCAATGAGGTCAAGCTCCGATTACAAGCGGAGCGAGTCCAAACCGGCTCTCCCGTTCATGTCGATTGGCTCCGCTTCACAGTCAATCTGCGGTTCGCTCCCATCCCCACCGTCGAGCACCTTTTCCCGCCTGCCCAGGCATCGGAATTTGACCTCCGGTCAGAGCATCAACTGAGCGAAGACGACCGCCGTCGCTCCAAGCTCTGCCACCTGCTGCGCGACATTCCAGACCCTGATTTTGCGGCCAGCACGCAAGCGCTTGAGCTTGCCAACAACGTCTGCGCAATCCTCGGTGAAGGCTTCACCGTGGACCCCGAACTGAAGAAGGGCCACGACTTCTACCGCCACCGCTGGAGCATCCTGCGCGCAGGCAATGAATGCGGCTGGGTCGGCTTCCTCGCCTCCGGCGAAAGCCCGCGCCAACGCGCACAGTCAAAGACCATCCATTGCAACCTGTACGGCGTCGCCTGCACGTTCGCTGCCCCAGGCTGGGCACCACGCATGGCCGACTACATGGACGAACACCGCGCCCTGGTCACGCGCTGCGATCTGGCCTTGGACTTCTTCGACGGCATCAGCGGCGGCATGGACCGCGTTGCCAGCGACTACGACGCCGGAGCCATGGACCACTACGGCCACCGGCCCGAACACAACTGTGTGGGCGCATGGCGTGCTGGTGGTGTGGGTCGCTCCTTCTACTTCGGCAGCAAAGCCGCAGGCAAGCAAACCAACGTGTATGACAAGGGCGTCCAGCTCTACGGCAAACAGGACGCCACCGGCTGGCAACGCATCGAGTTGCGCTATGGAAACCAAAAGCGCCTGCTGCCCACGGACATTCTCCGCAGGCCCGCCGATTTCTTCGCAGGTGCCAGCGATTGGCATGCCTTGATGCTGGCCGAACACGGTGCCATAGCAACGCCTGAACCCGTCAAAACAGAGCCACGCCTACCACTCGAAACCCTCATGGCCGAGTGCACGCGCAACGCCCGTTGGTTCTTCTCCACCGCTGGCAAATCAGCCGCGCTCGCCTTCCTCTACATGGACCGCGAAACCCTCATGCAATTCATCGAGAACTGCGCGGAGATGCCGGGCCGTCTTGCCAAGTTCAAGCGCTCCGAAGTCGAGCGCATCTATCAGCAGATGTTCAAAAAAATCTCGGGCTCCGGTGCTGGCCACGCCGCGTACGCCCACTAACCCAGGCCACGAAAGACCAACCATGAAGATGACCAGCAAAGCCGTACTGCACGGCCTCAAGCAATCCAAGGGCGACTACGAAGGCCGCGCCTTTGACTCCACCACCTTCCACCTGTCGGTGGACATTGCGCAAAGCAGCAGCGGTGAGTCCATCGGTGTCGTCACTCGCCCGTTCAAGCTCGGCGACTCCACCGAGTTCCAGAAGTGGGCACACCTCAAGAACTCGTGGCCCCTTGGCGGCGTGATGTGCGAGTGCGAATTCGACATCGTGGCCGGTGCCGACAACAGCACCAAGCTCACGCTGCTGGCGATCAAACCCGCCGCCCAGGTCAAGGCCGCTTAAGGCCCAAAGGCAAGCCATGCGCAACGTGATCCAGTCCCGCACAACAGGCGCATTCCTGGCGCCGTCTTTCGAGGACGGGCAACCGGAGTGGGTCATGTTGCTCTGCGAAGCCGCCATCGTCGAAGACCTTGAAACGTGCGTCCAGCTCATCGAAGACCACACAGAGCCATTCCATCGCCCCCAGGTCATCGACCTCGACGACCTCTACAAAAAGCAGGAGCCCATCCATGGAAATTGATCTTGTCCACGTGGCCCAGCGGTTGGCCGTCGTCGGCATCTGCAGCGGCTTCATAGGCGCCGCCCTCTGGCAATTGCTCGTTGGCTCCATGCACGTTCTGGCCCTCCGCCTGCACGCCAGCATGGCCCAGCGCCAGCGCATCGCAGCCGCCCGAACACGCACCCATGGCTGACCCTGTCGTCATCGAATGCGCCTCGGCCTGCACCGTAACGCTGCAGGTCGAATTAACAACGCCATTGCTCAATCTCACCGTTGAGCAGGGCGGCCAACTCGCGATTGCCGTCATCGCGGTGTGGTCCGTAGGGCTCCTGTTTCGGGAGCTTTATCGGGTCATCTTTTCAGACGGAACTTCAACCAAAGAAAGTGAGTAACCAATGAACCTGTTTCTCCGTGCAAAACAAGCCGGTGCCCGCTACGTCAAGAACGGCAAGCGCGTTGCTACCGGTGCCGCTGTGATGGCCTTGGCTTCTGCGCCTGCCTTCGCCGCTCCCCCTGCGCAGCCTGACGTCACTGACGTGATCGCCTACATGACCGCCGCAATCGGAACGGTCGTGCTGCTGGGCAATGCCCGCCTGCTGATCGCTGTGGCCGTCAACGTGTTCCGCTGGGTGCGTGGCGCTATGCGCTGATCGCTGGGCCTAACCGCCTAGCGCCCCAGGGCTGCAGACCTGGGGGCTTTTGCCAATGCGCGCGCTGTGCGCTCATCGTCAAGGGAGTTGTTATGGGCCTCATTGTCATGGTTGCGTTTCTGGGGGCTGCATGGCTCATTTTCTCCGCTTAGCCCTTCTGCTAGTCTGCCTCTTGAGCGTCAATGCAGCGCATGCGGCTTTTCCTCCTTCATTTCAAAGCTGCGAAGCATCCAAGCCCGGCAACGTCCCTGCGGCTGGCTCAATGGTTGGTGGTTGTGGTGGTTACGGTCCCTTTGAGGCGCCTCTCTCCATCATTGCCGATCCCGCTGAGCCTTCGTCATGTCAAGCGGGGCCTACGTGCAACACCATAGGGTTTGTGGCTTCCTACTTTTGGTCGCGTGTTGCTGGTTGTCCTGCAAATTCAAGCCCGTCATCTGGTGCTTGTGCTTGCAACGCAGGTTATCGCGAGGTTGACGGCCAGTGCACTACCTCGAATCAGGACAAAGACGCCTGCTGGAATCTCGCGGTGCAAGGCACGCTTCCGGGCGGCGTCTTGACTCAAAACTATCGCTTTCAGGGCAATGTTACGCACGGGCAGCAGCTATGCCTAGAGAACCCGAACGGCGGTATGTCATCGCCGTCCAAGGGTTGCAAGGTCACGTTTAGCCGTGATGCTTACTTGGACTATGGCGGCGGCAATTCCATCTCTGAGGGCACTATCTCGATGGCCCCTGACTCCAACTTGGTGGATCAGTCCTGCACCATCGGCCCCGGTGAAAGTCCCAAGCCTGCCCCCAAGCCTGAGAAGTGCCCTAACGGCTACACAGGCATCGTCAACGGTGTCGAGGTCTGCATAAACAAAGTGCCGGACAGCGGTGCCGACGGTGGGCGAACAGACTCGGAAACAGACGACGGGACCAACACTACAACCCGTCGTGTTGACCGGTCAACAAACTGCGTTGGCGACAAGTGCACGACGACGACCACCACCACTACAACGGTCAGAAACAACAGCACCGGATCGACGTCCACCAGCACCAGCACGACGACGACCACATCCTCAAAGCCGGGTTACTGCCAGGAGAACCCTAAATCAAAGCTCTGCAGTGACGGTGACGACAAAGGCTCTTCTTTCTCCGGTTCCTGCGGCGGCGGCTTCCAGTGTGAAGGAGATGCCATCCAGTGCGCGATGGCCCAAGAGCAGCACCGCAGGGCCTGCAAGCTGTTCGACGACCAAACCCCAGAGTCGCGCCTCTACGACGCGGAAAAGGGTAAGACCGGCAAGCGCACTGACGACCTCCCAGGTAACGAAACCATCGCCTTTGGGCAAAGCATGTACAGCGACGCAAACATGCTGGGCGCCGGGTCATGCATTGGTGATGTGCAGGCCGATCTCATGGGGCAAAGCATCACGCTGCCGCTGAGCAACATCTGTCCAATGCTCGGCACGTTGAGGTTGGCACTTCTGGCCTTCGGCGCGCTGCTCTGGGTCATCATCGTTTTTAGGGGATAGGCCATGCCCGCATTTATCGCCGCGCTCATGGGCGCTTTGATCAACATCGCCGGAACGTTGGTGGGGCGCGTGCTCATATCGCTAGGCTTGAGCGTTGTCACCTTCACCGGCCTTTCCGCCACCCTCGATTGGGCGAAGAACAACGTTGTATCGTCGTTCTGGTCCCTGCCTCCTGAGGTCGTCGGCATGCTTTCCATGCTCGGCGTCGGTGAGTTCCTCTCCATCATCCTCAGCGCTGTGTCTGCGCGCATGGTCCTCCAAGGATTGACCGGCGGCACCGTTAAAAAGTGGGTGCTGAAATGAGGCGCTCTTTTCGCTATCAGCTTGGCTACCTGTACCTGACAACAGGTGGCAATGGCGCAGGCAAAACGCTGTTTACGCTGCGGGATGTGCGCGACCTCCAAGAGCGCACCGGGCGCCCTGTGTTCTTCTGGGGTTTTGAGGCAAAGCAACCCCTGCTTGATTTCGGCTGGCAACCTTTCGAGCCATCCAACTGGGAAGATTTGCCGGATGGGTCGATCTGCATCGTTGACGAATGCCAGAAGGTCATGCCGACACGCGCAACGGGTCAGCCGCCTGCATGGATTGGCGCACTCGCCCAGGACAACCGCAAACGCGGCTTTGATTTCTTCTTCATTACGCAGCACCCCCTCAACATCGATAGCTTCGTGCGCCGCCTGATCGCCGCGCCTTCCTGGCATCGGCATTTCAAGGCGTCGTTGATGGGCGATGCCAGCAACGAATTGAAGTGGTCGGCGGTCAAGGATCAACCGCAGAAGGACGGCTCGGGCAAGGATGGTGAGGTCACTAGCCGCAAGTGGCCTCGCGAGGTCTACGACTGGTACACCTCCACCAGCATGGACACGCGCAAGAAGGGTATCCCGGCGAAGGTCTGGAAAGGTGTAGGCGCATTGCTGCTCGCTGTGGGCATGGCCGGTTACGTGGGCCATCAGTTCTTCTCTGCAGCGAAGCCCGCCACTGAGCAAGCGGCGTCACCAGCGCTTGGTGCCCCTGCGATCCCAGCACCCGCGCCTGCGGCCGCAGCGTCAAGGGGGCAGACACCCATGACGGTCTCGGAGTATGTCGAGCATCGCAAGCCCCGGCTGGCGGACTTTCCGCACACTGCACCCGCATACGATCAGGTTACAGCGCCCACCGTAGCGCCATACCCTGCGGCGTGCGTCCAGATGGGGGCAAGGTGTGATTGCTACACACAGCAGGGCACTTTGCTCCGTGTCTCCGCGTCAACCTGCGGCCAGATCGTCCGCCATGGCTTCTTCGTTGATTGGAATCAGCAGGGGCAGGGACATGGCGCTGCACGTTTACAACAGGTTCAGCAGAGCCCACCAGCGGCCCAGCAAGCCGCCCAATCCGAACCGCCGCGCACTGTGCCCGCCCCTATGCCTGCCGCGCGCCCTGAGCCCGTCAAGCCTGTTTCCGAGTGGTCGCAGGGCCTTGCAGCGCGCAACGCGCAGGTGCGTTCTACGTTGAGCCAATGAAATGTCGCCAAAACGGATCTGGCCATGACAATTCAGACGCTGACCACGATAGGGCAGCGGGCCAGGGGACGCATCGCGCGCAGCTTGTCAACGTGCCCGCCGAAGCCGCTCCGCTTCATCGGTTCAGCGAACAGCAATGCCACCTGCGCAGCCTTCACCAGCTTGCCCAAGTCCCGCACCTTCTTCGCCAGCTCACGCGCCCAGCTCGGCGTGGCCTTTCGCACTGGATAGGCCACCCGTCCGGCAGCTTTAAAAGCTGCGCCGCGCTCGGCCCTGATCGCCCGCAGAAGCCGCGTCGTAGGCCGCGACGTAGCCCAAACCAGCAAGCGATCGAACTGCAAAGGCATCTGCAGCGCCAGAGCTTCAGGAAATTTGCGGTAGTTGCTTGCGATCATGGTGTTCCCCTTCAGGTGTACCGGGCCCCTAGATTCCGAGCCGGACAACCGTTGTCTGTTGCCCGTGCAAGCTGGCCTTGCTTGCACCGTTCCCCTGAGTTCTTCGCCGTGCCATTAGCGTTGCCGGGATTGGGTTCCGGAGGGGGGAGGGTTTGTAAAGCGCAGCTTTATGGATTCCCCCCGCAGGAAGCCAAAGCGCCCTCGGCGCGGTCCTGGCTTAGCGTTGGCCGAAGAGGCGAAGAAATCTGGGGAATGGTGCTGGGCGCTACCTCTCACGGGCAATGGACGCCGCGCGGCGAGCGCCTGAAGCTGCGAAGCAAGCTCAAACTTTGTTACTCAGGGCTACACTCGATCACGGGAGGGTTCATGGACAGGCGTTTGTTTCAAACTGAGGATGAGGGCTCTTTTCTCTTGGACGTTTTCAAGATTGCCCTGGGGGTTTTTATTGGCGGTCTTGCGGCTGTATTTACCTATGAGGCGATCTTGGCCTACCGGGCAGAGCAAGCACTGCGCAAGATTGAGCAGCAGGCAAAGGCGCAAACGGACCGAGCAAACGCTGAGGCCGCTACGAGGATGCAGCAAGCGGCCCGAGAGCAACAGGAGGCCGATCAAAAGGCTGAGCAGTTGCGCAGTGCACGCGCACTTGCTGCGCGCCTTGAGGCGGAACGGCAGGCGCGCAGGGATGCCGCTTGGTCAAAGTTCTATCAGCCATCACCGTCATGCAAGATGGATTCAGGCACTGCTGCTTGCGCAAACGAATACATGGCCGCGCGCAAGCGATTTGACAGCCAGTACGTAGACCGTTGACCGTCTACGGCTACGCCCGAGTTTCCACCACTGAACAGAACACAGCGGCACAGCTAGCGGCCTTCCGTCGGGCGGGTATTGAAAAGGTTGTTCAGGAAAAACGCTCGGCGGTGAAGAACCGCCCGGAGCTGGATAAGCTGTTGACCTCCATGGTCAAAGGTGATGTTCTCGTCGTCTATAAGCTTGATCGACTGGCCCGCTCCGTGTCCCATTTCGTGAAGGTGTTTGAACACCTGAAAGGGAAGGGCGTTGGCTTCCGCTCGTTGACTGAGTCAATCGAAACCGACACGCCACAGGGGCGCATGTTCCTTCATCTGCTGTCAGCCTTCGCAGAGTTTGAGCGTGAATTGATCCGGGAACGGTGCCTCGCTGGTCAGCGAGCAGCTCGAGCCGCTGGCAAAACTTGGGGCCGAAAGCGTGCCCTTTCCGACGAAGACGTAGCCCAGGCGGCCGCTTGCTGGCGCTCTGGCTGGTACGACCAACGCACTCTTGCGGATATGCTGGGCGTTTCTATCAGTAGCTTACGCGACCACATCCACCGCCATGAGGGGCGGGGGCGTTGGGCGAAGACACGATTGCAAAAGTAGAGATAGACGCCGAGCGCGTGGGGCAGAACTCGGCCATAAACGGACATTCGAGCACCGCGTGCAAAAATCAAATGATTGACGTCATCTCATATGTCAGCGTCGGTGGTATCCCATACGGAGGCGCTGAGGCCGAAGTCGTCGCCGCTTATGGTGAGCCGCTGGCAAGGCGGCGCAATCGCGAGCAAATATCAGAATTGCACTACTCAAACTTGATATTCAGGTTTGACGAAGATGGATTAAGCGAATGTACTTTTCTCCCTGGCTGCACGTCAGCTCTTCATGGGCATCGCATGGCCTGGGATCATCACTTTCTCTCTTACTTGGCACAAGAAGACACCAATCTGGTGGAGCTTGCTGGCTTCGTCGTATCGCTAAAACTAGGCATTTCTGCTGTGGGTCTTCACCAAGAAGATGATGTAGCAATTCACGCGTTCAGGCGAGGTTTAATGGACGTGCTCCTCCCTAAGAGTCGTCCATTCGCTCTAGCAACTTGAGCGTTCTCATGGCGCTGGACGATGACCGCTTAATAGCAAGGTCTAGGACAGCTCAGGGCCCGCTAGCGTCCCTCGCCGTGGGGCAGAATCCGGCCAGAAGCCGCCTTTCGCACACGCTTTACTCATGCCAATTTACGCAACGCTAAGACTCCGCGAAGCAGGTCAAGCGGTGGACCGCATCAAGTACTGCGGCTCACTACGACGAATTCTGAAGGCCGCTAGATCGCACAATGGTTGGCTCTACATGAGCATTACTGAACTGCTCTTGATTGAAAACCTGTACGGCCAACAGTATCTCCAGAAGCCTGAGGACGAAACTGTTTGGGCAACAGCAGCGAATCGACAAGTGCTCGGCGAGAGCGATCTCGGAGAACCCGAAGCTTGCGGTTGTTTGGGCGCATGGAATATTCCTTTGCTTCGCTGGTTGTCTCAGGTTGCAATGGATGTGACCGAGACCATAGAAGTAAGCTACGACCACGAGCGTGGTGACACGCCTTACGAGCGTGCATGGTGGACAGTCACTCCGACGGGTGCTGAAGGTGTAGTCGAGACGTTCGGTGTACAAAGCCACGACGGGATGAACGAACCAGAGTGGCGGGTTGAGGCGTTGCGCATGTCAGACGGCACAGTGACGATCCGAAAGAGCTAACCAGCCGTTGTGTTTCGCAGTCTCTGGTTGCAGCCTCGATTGAAACGAGACTTTCACCCGAGTCTGCTTTTGAGCGGTACGACCGTCTGCTTCGGGCCCAAAGCGGTATTCGAGCTCGCTCCGAAGCAGTCACTCAATACGGCCCCTACCGGGAAAACGGGAGCAATTGCTGTGTCAAGTGCCACCACGTGAACGCTTGACGTTCTGTGCAAGATGCCACGCCTTGTCGCGAAGCGTTTCAAAGCGTTCGTTCAGTTCTAAGTATCCGGGCTTCCAGGCGAAGGTTCCATCGCGGAATGTTTGGCCCAGAACAAGGTCGTTGATTGAGCCCATGCCGCCGTAGGCCCGCAAGAGGTACTCAACACCTGAACCGTCGCCATTGCTCAATTTGCGCGAAGCCGTCCGAATCCACAGGCTCCAACTTTGGTCGCCATCGCTCTCTAGTAAGTGCGCAAACTCTTCGAGCGTGCTCACCAATTCTTGAATACCTGAGTCCATGAGTACCTGATTTGCAACCAAATAGTAGAAGCGTCGTTGGCGAATGACCGCTTCTGGCCGAATTCTGCCCCACGGCGTGGGGCGCTGGCGGGCCTGAGTAGACGGTGGGTGTAACCTGTCCGTCAACCAGAAGCCAAAATGTGGCGCTGAAAGCGTGCCTTGCCTGATGAAGATGTGGCCCAGGCCGCCGGGCGTTGCCCTTCCTGCTGGTGCGACCAGCCCAATCTGGCGGATATGCTTGGCGAGCCGCTTAGCAGCTTGCGTGACCACCCCCACCGCCGCGGAAGCCGGGGCCGCTGGGCCAAAACACGATTACAAAAGTAAAATCATTCCATGCTCGATGACCGTGCCAAGTTGTTGCTCAAAGCCCTGGTCGAGCGCTACATCGCCGACGGACAGCCGGTGGGGTCCCGCACCCTGTCCAGGGCTTCCGGCCTGGATTTGTCGCCAGCCACGATCCGTAATGTCATGGCTGATCTGGAAGAGCTGGGGCTGATCGCAAGCCCTCACACTTCGGCGGGTCGAATTCCCACTGCGCGGGGCTACAGGCTGTTCGTGGACACCATGCTGACCGTGCAGCGGGATCCATTGACGGCTCCCCAGCTTGCCCCCGAGCAGCCGCAGAAGGTGATCGCCAACGCTGCGCAGTTGCTTTCCAATCTGTCGCAGTTTGTGGGTGTCGTGATGGCGCCTCGGCGCACCTCCGTGTTTCGCCACATCGAGTTCTTGAGGCTCTCCGAGCGGCGCTTCCTGGTCATCATCGTCTCGCCCGAAGGCGATGTGCAGAACCGGGTGATCTTTACCGAAGCGGACTACTCCCAGTCTCAGCTCATTGAAGCCTCCAACTTCCTGAACGCGCACTACGCGGGGCTCGCGATGGAGCAAGTGCGCGAGCGACTGAAGTCTGAGGTGGATGTGCTGCGCGGTGAAATTGCATCGCTGATGCAGGCGGCGGTGAATGTTGGGTCCGAAGCATTGTCGGAGGCACAGGATGCAGTCGTCATCTCTGGCGAGCGCAACCTGCTGGCAGTCAGCGACTTTTCCAGTGACATGGGCAACCTGCGGCGGGCCTTTGATCTCTTCGAGCAAAAGACGCAGATCTTGCGCCTCCTCGATATCTCCAGCCAGGCGGAAGGTGTGCGCATCTACATCGGGGGGGAGAGCCAGGTCGTGCCTTTTGAAGAGTTGTCCATTGTCAGTGCCCCTTACGAAGTGGATGGCACGGTGGTGGGCACACTGGGGGTGATTGGCCCCACGCGCATGCCGTATGACCGGATGATTCAGATTGTGGACATCACCTCCAAGCTGGTCTCCAACGCGCTCAGCCATCGCAAGTAAGCCCCTACAATACGGCGCTTGCCCCGTTGTATAGCGCTGGAGCATGGCTTGGGGCGTTAGCTCAGTTGGTTAGAGCAGAGGACTCATAATCCTTTGGTCGTTGGTTCAAGTCCAACACGCCCTACCACCCATTGCCCGCATGGGTGATCATCGTGATCAAAGCCATTTTTCAACGGCAATGTGCCCTGTTTCTCTTGGAGACGCCTTGGAGTGCATTACAATCGTGGCTTGCGCTGAATTAGATTTTGTTTGCGACATGCCACCACCAAGTGGGTGCAAATAGAAAGAAAGATTTCAAGGGTCGCCAAGAAATCATGCTATAATTCAAAGCTTAGCGGCTGTAGCTCAGCTGGATAGAGTACTTGGCTACGAACCAAGGGGTCGTGGGTTCGATTCCTGCCAGCCGCACCAATGTTTAAAGCCTGCAATCGCAAGATTGCAGGCTTTTTCATTTGTCCGCGCGCTTTGCGCTGATCGGGAGTATCTGGCGATGAGCAAGGCTTTTACCAAAGAGACCGATGGTGCTGACGATGAAGAGTTGGCGTTGCCACCGTTGCCTGCTGGCGGCAAGAACTACATCACGCCCGAGGGGTATGCGCGCTTGCGGGATGAATTGCTCGACCTGATCGACAACGAGCGCCCCAAGATAGTAGATGTGGTGCACTGGGCGGCGAGCAACGGCGACCGTTCCGAGAACGGCGACTATCTGTACGGCAAGAAGCGCCTGCGCGAAATCGATCGGCGCATCCGGTTCCTGACCAAGCGACTGGAGATCGCCGAGGTTGTCGATCCCAGTCAACATGCAGGAAGCGACCAAGTCTATTTTGGTGCGACGGTGACCTATCTGGACGATGAAGGTGTCGAGCGCACCATCACCATCATGGGCATTGACGAAGCTGACAGCCGTGAATCCCAGGTCAGCTGGATTTCCCCAGTGGCGCGCGCGCTGCTCAAGGCCCGTGTGGGGGATGAGGTTCAGCTGCCAACCCCTGGGGGCGTTCGCCATCTGGAGGTGGTGGAGGTCCGCTACCCGTCGCCTTCACCTTGAGCCCTGTTGGGACCGTTGCTCGCAGAGAGGCGGTTTCCGCGGCCCCGTCCTCTGCTGAGTGGTGCTGCTGGAAGGCTTCTCAGGCCTGGGGTGTGATGCGGGCTGCCCGAATAACAGCCTGGGTGCGGCGCAGGTTGCGCAGCGCCGACTCCAGATGCGCCTGGTCGCGCACGGCAACGATGAAGCGCAGGTCCGTGGTGTCCAGTGCTGCCTCATCGTCCATATCGACGTGGGTGATGTCTGCTTCGGAGTTCGCCAGCTCTGCTGCCACCCGGGCCAGCACGCCCTTGCCGTTGGTGACGGTGACCACCACGCCCGTTTCAAACATGCGTGTGGGTTCATCCGACCAGTCCACCGCAATGAAGCGCTCACTGTCCTTGTGCTGCAAGCGCTTGGCCACGCTGCAATGCACGTTGTGCACAACCAGGCCTTCACCTCGGCCCAGGTAGCCCACGATGCTGTCGCCGGGGACCGGGCGGCAGCAGGACGCGTACTGCACCGAGGCGTTCTCGCTGCCGTCGAGCGTGACGGCTCCTTGCGACAGTGTTTCGTGCGAGGTATAGCGCTCGCGGGTCATGAGCAAGGCATCGGGGCGATGGCCGTGCTCCGACATCAGCACCATCAGCCGCTTGGCCACGATGCTGGCGATGCGCTTGCCCAGGCCCAGATCGGTCATGAGTTCGCTGCGGCTGCGGTTGCCCGTAAAGCGCAACAGCTTGTCCCACAGGGGCTGGGTTTCTGCGTTCAGAGGCGGTAGTTGCTCCAGGCCTTCGGCGCGAATGGCTTGCGTCAGCAGCTTTTCGCCCAGGCCCTCTGACTCGGTCTGCGCCAGGGTCTTGAGGTAGTGGCGAATCTTCGAGCGGGCACGCCCGGTGCGTACGAATCCCAGCCACGCTGGATTGGGGGTGGAAACGGGGGCCGTGATGACCTCGACCACGTCGCCGTTCTTGAGTTCGGTGCGCAGCGGCACCTGCTCGTTGTTGATCTTGGCTGCCGTGGTGCGGTCGCCCACATTGCTGTGGATGGCATAGGCAAAGTCCACCACAGTCGCGCCCCGGGGCAGGGCCATGATCTGGCTCTTGGGGGTGAACACGTAGACCGCGTCAGGGAACAGGTCCACCTTCACGTGGTCCCAGAATTCGGCGGCATCACGCGTCTCGTTCTGGATGTCCAGCAGTGACTGCAGCCACTTGGTGCCCAGGCGTTCTGCCGAAGTGCCGTCACCGTCCTGCGCCTTGTACAGCCAGTGCGCGGCCACGCCAGCCTCGGCAATGACGTGCATTTCATCGGTGCGCATCTGGAACTCAATGTTCACCCCCGAGGGGCCGACCAGTGTGGTGTGCAGCGACTGGTAACCATTGAGCTTGGCAATAGCGATATGGTCCTTGAACTTGCCGGGCACCGGCTTGTACATCTGGTGCAGCACCCCGAGCGCCGTGTAGCAGTCCGTCACGGTGGGGACGATCACCCGAAAGCCATAGATGTCTGTGACCTGCGCGAAGCTCAGGTGCTTGAGGTCCATCTTCTGGTAGATGGCGTACAGGGTTTTTTCACGACCCGCCAGGCGCACCTTCATGCCGATCTTGGAGAAGGCGGCATCCACTTCTGTCTGCACCTTCTGCACCAGGTCCCGGCGGCGGTTGCGCGACTTGTTGACGGCTTTCGACAGCGTGGCATAGCGCCAGGGGTGCAGGTGCCTGAACGCCAGGTCTTGCAGTTCGCGGTAGGTCTGGTTCAGTCCCAGGCGGTGGGCGATGGGGGCGTAGATCTCCAGTGTTTCCGACGAGATACGGCCCCATTTGCTGCGCGGCATGTCCGACAGCGTGCGCATGTTGTGTGTGCGGTCGGCCAGCTTGATGAGGATGACGCGCACGTCGCGCGCCATGGCCAGCAGCATCTTGCGGAAGGACTCGGCCTGGTTCTCTTCGCGGGTGTTGAACTGCAGCTTGTCCAGCTTGGTCAGGCCGTCCACCAGTTCGGCCACGGGCGCGCCAAAGCGGTCAATCAGGTCGGCCTTGGTGACGCCGCAGTCTTCCATGGCATCGTGCAGCAGGGCGGCCATCAGGGCCTGAGCGTCGAGCTTCCAGGTGGCGCATTGGGCCGCCACGGCAATCGGGTGCGTGATGTAGGGCTCGCCACTGTTGCGCAACTGGCCCAGATGCGCTTCGTCGGCAAAGCGGTACGCCTGGCGCACTTGCTCAATGCTGGATGCATCCAGATAGTCGAGGCTGTCTGTCAGCGCGGCAAAGCTGGCCGCCGCTGCGTTGGCGGCAGCGGCCGCAGCCGAGAGGTTGCCTGCCGTCGGCAGATCGCCAGGCCGGGGCTGCGTTGCAGAAGGTGAGTTGAGCACCGCGTTCATGCCTTAAATGTAGCGCGGGAGCGCATCGGACGAATTCCGGGAAAAAAAAAGCACCGCTGTCGCGGTGCTCTTTCGGGGGCGTTGCCCAGAAAACGGCTCAACCAGGAACCTTTTTGAGCATTTCCAGGCCCACCTTGCCTTCGGCGATTTCGCGCAGGGCGGTCACGGCAGGCTTGTTGCGGCTTTCGATGCGGGGGGCATGGCCCTGGCTCAGCATGCGGGCACGGTACGTGGCGGCCAACACGAGCTGGAAGCGGTTGGGGATCTTTTCCAGACAGTCTTCTACAGTGATGCGTGCCATCGTTTTACTCCGGGATTCAGGTGATATTGAGCGACTGGAAGGTGTCAGCACGTGCGCGGCGCTGGGCGACGTACTTGAGTCGCTGGGCGTGAACAACGGCCTTCAGATCGAAAAGCGCGCGCTCAAACAATTCGTTAATTATAACGAAGTCGAATTTGCTGACCTGTGCCATCTCTTCGGCTGCATTCTTGAGGCGGACTTCGATCACCTCCGGCGTGTCTTCCCCGCGCCGCTCCAGGCGTGAGCGCAACTCTTCCCAGCTCGGTGGCAGGATGAAGACCAGCACGGCGTTGGCAAAGGCCTCCTTGATCTGCAGGGCGCCCTGGAAGTCGATTTCCAGGATCACATCCGAACCCTGGGTGATGCGCTCTTCAATGGCTTTCTTGGAGGTGCCGTAGCGGTTGCCGTGCACATGCGCCCATTCCACGAAGGCATTGCTCTGCACCATCGCGTCGAACTCGGATTGCGACGCGAAGTAGTAGTCGCGGCCGTGTTTCTCCTGGCCGCGCGGGGCGCGGGTGGTGTGGGAGACCGAGAGGTGAACGTGCGAGTCCAGCTCCAGCAGCGCCTTGACCAGGCTGGATTTGCCAGCGCCGCTGGGCGCCGCCACTACGATGAGATTTCCGGGATAGTCCATAGTTGATGTGCGCTGTGCGCTATCAAAAAATGAGTGTTATTCGATATTTTGCACTTGCTCGCGCATCTGCTCGATCAGCACCTTCATGTCCACGCTGATGCGCGTGAGGTCGAGAGCCGCCGACTTGGAGCCCAGCGTGTTGGCCTCTCGGTGCAGTTCCTGGATGAGGAAATCCAGGCGCTTGCCCACTTCGCCACCTTTTTTGAGCAGGCGCTCGATCTCGTCCAGGTGCGAGTCGAGCCGGGTGATTTCCTCGGCCACGTCGATGCGGATGGCGAAGGCGGTGGCCTCGGTCAGGGCGCGGTCGCGGGCGGCCTCGGGCAGGGTGGCGCCGTCGGTCAGGGCCATGGCTTCCTTCCAGCGCTCCATGAAGCGCTGGCGCTGTTGCTCGACCAGCAGTGGCACCATGGGCACCGCCTGCTGGGCCAGGGTCCGCAGCTGCTTGACCCGGTCCAGCAGCATGGTCGCAAGGCGTTTGCCTTCGCGTTCCCGGGCCGCCAGCAGGGCGGTGAGCGCTTCTTCGGCCAGCGCGGGGACGGCTTCGCTCCAGTCTTCCGTGCCGGAATGGGCGTTGGCGCACAGGCGCAGGGCGTCGGCCACCGTGAGCGGGGAGGCGCTGGGCAGCCAGGCGCGCACGGAATCCTGCAGGGAGTTAAGCCGCTGCAGCAGCCGCGGGGGCGGGTCCTGCAGGGTGTTGCTGTCGTCGGTGTCCAGGGCGGCGCGCACCTCGACCTTGCCGCGTTTGAGGCGCGCCGTGAGCAGGCTGCGCAGGGCAGGCTCCAGGGCGCGCAGTTCGTCGGGCAAGCGGAACGAGAGGTCCAGAAAGCGGCTGTTGACCGAGCGGATTTCCAGTCCCAGCCGGCGCGATTGGGGTGCGCGGGCGTCGGTTTCAGCGCCGGCGGCAGATGCGCCATGCTGTGCGCTGGCGTATCCGGTCATGCTGTAAACTGGCATTGGACTTTTTGATGGTTGCTTGCGATCCGGCGATTATCCGGGTTCCGCCTTGCCCCCGAATCATCTTCGCAAAATATGTCAAAAATCAAGCCGGCACCCTTGCCGCCCGATACCGCAATTGGCGGTTACCGCGTGGTGCGCCGGTTGTCTTCCGGCGGTTTTGGTGTGGTCTACCTGGCCCTGGATGCCGAAGGCCAGCAAGTCGCCATCAAGGAATACCTGCCCTCGTCGCTGGCCACCCGCGCGCCCGGCGAGCTGCTACCCAAGGTGCCGTCCGAAAAGCTCTCGCTCTACCGTCTGGGCCTCAAGAGCTTTTTTGAAGAAGGCCGCGCGCTCGCGCAGATCTCGCACGCCTCGGTAGTGAGCGTGCTCAACTTCTTCCGCGAGAACGAAACCGTCTACATGGTGATGAACTACCTGGAGGGTGCGACCCTGCAGGACTTCATCATCACCGCGCGCGACCTGAAGACGCAGAAGGTCTTCCGCGAATCCACCATCCGCTCGCTGTTCGACGAGGTGCTGCGCGGGCTGCGCATCGTGCACCAGCACAAGATGCTGCACCTGGACATCAAGCCCGCCAACATCTTCATCACCGACGACAACAAGGCCGTGATGATCGACTTTGGCGCCGCGCGCGAGGTGCTGAGCAAAGAGGGCAATTTCATCCGCCCCATGTATACCCCTGGTTTTGCCGCGCCCGAGATGTACCGCCGCGACTCGTCCATGGGCCCCTGGACCGACATCTACGCCATCGGCGCCTGCATCTACGCCTGCATGCAGGGTTTTCCGCCCAATGAGGCGCCGCAGCGCATCGACAAGGACCGGCTCTCGCTGGCGCTGACCAAGCTGCGCGGCGTGTACTCCGACAACCTGATCGAGGTGGTGGAATGGTGCATGGCGCTCGACCCGCTGTCGCGCCCGCAGTCGGTGTTTGCGCTGCAGAAGGAACTGAGCCGCGAAGGCGAACGCCGCTACACCAAACTTTCGGTGGCCGAGAAGATGCGCCTGCAGCTCGACACCCTGGTGTCCGACACCAAGAAAAATGTACAGAAGGTGGGTGAAGCCACCGGCATCGGAGCCAAACCCAAATGAAAACGGCCCACGCAAAGCGGGTTCGGGCATGGCGCAGTTTCAGTAACGATGCATTGGTGCATCCTTGTTTGCGTGGATCACTATGAAGTTCTCCGTATTCCAGATCAGCCGCCGCGGTGGCCGCGAGAAGAACGAAGACCGCATGGGCTATTGCTACACGCGCGAATCGGGCCTGTTTGTTCTGGCCGATGGCATGGGGGGGCACCCCGAGGGCGAGATCGCGGCGCAGATCGCGTTGCAGACCGTCTCGGCGCTGTTCCAGCGCGAGGCCAAGCCCCAGCTCAAGGATGTGCAGGAATTCCTGTCCGGCGCCCTGCTGGCGGCGCACCACCAGATCCTGCGCTACGCCACCGACAAAGGCATGCTCGACACGCCCCGCACCACGCTGGTGGCGGCTGTGCTGCAGGCGGGCACCGCCACCTGGATCCACTGCGGCGATTCGCGCCTGTACATGGTGCGAGACGGCGACCTGCTCACCCGCACGCGCGACCACTCGTACATGGAGCTGCGCAACAACCCGCCGCCGGGGCTGGAGCGGATCAACCGCAACGTGCTGTTCACCTGCCTGGGTTCGCCCACCAAGCCCATCTACGACATCACCGGGCCCGTGTACCTGGAGCAGGGCGACCGCATCCTGCTGTGCTCCGACGGCCTGTGGGGCACGCTCAGCGACGACGAGATCGCCAAGCAGCTCTCGCGCAACGCGGTGTCGCATGCCGTGCCCGACCTGGTCGAAGACGCCCTGCGCAAGGCGGGCGACAGCAGTGACAACGTGACCGTGGTGGCGCTGGAGTGGGAGACGCCCGATGCGTTCGAGTCCACCCAGGGCGTATCCACCGACAGCATCAGCGAAGACGTGTTTGCATCCACCATCCAGGCGGGGCCGCTCGACGGGCTGGTGGATGACCTGGACGACGCGGCCATCGAGCGTTCGATTGCCGAAATCAACGAGGCGATTCGTCGCTCTGCTGCTCGAAAAGCCTGACTGACCTGCCTCGGCTGCGCGGCCTCGTGCAGCGGGCGCAGGCCTGCTATCTGACCTGTTTCGTTTTCTGGCGTGCGCCTTGGGCGGCGCATGGAAGGCATTTTCTGGACACCCAAGAACCATGACCACATTCCTTCGCACCGGCGACCGCGCCGCTGACCAGCTGCGCCCCGTGCGCATCACCCGCCACTACACCATGCACGCCGAAGGCTCGGTGCTGATCGAGTTCGGCAATACCAAGGTGCTGTGCACCGCCTCGGTGGAAGAACGCGTGCCGCCCCACAAGCGGGGCAGTGGCGAAGGCTGGGTCACGGCCGAATACGGCATGCTGCCGCGCGCCACCCACACCCGCAGCGACCGCGAGGCCGCGCGCGGCAAGCAGACTGGCCGCACGCAAGAGATCCAGCGCCTCATCGGCCGCAGCTTGCGCGCGGTGTTTGACCTCAAGCTGCTGGGCGAGCGCACCATTCAGCTCGACTGCGATGTGATCCAGGCCGATGGCGGCACGCGCACCGCCGCCATCACCGGCGCCTGGATGGCCGCGCAAGATGCGGTCCACCAGCTGCTGGCCAGCGGCAAGATCACCCAGTCGCCCCTGCTGCAGCCCGTGGCCGCGATCTCGGTCGGCATCGTGCAGGGCACGCCGCTGCTGGACCTGGAATATGTGGAAGACGTGGATTGCGACACCGACATGAACGTGGTGATGACCGGCGCGGGCCACTATGTGGAGGTGCAGGGCACGGCCGAGGGCGTGGCCTTTACCCGCGCCGAGATGGACCAGCTGCTGGGCCTGGCCGAAAAGGGCATCGCCCAGCTGGTGCAGCTGCAGCAGCAAGCCCTTCAGGATACTCACTAATTTATAGCTACTCAGGCATGCTGGTCGGGCGGTAGAGGCCATTTTGACTATGAAAATTGTTCTTGCATCCAACAACCGTGGCAAGCTGGCCGAGCTGCAGGCCATGTTCGCCCCGCTGGGCGTGGAGCTGGTGCGCCAGGCCGACCTGGGCGTGGGCGAGGCCGAGGAGCCCTTCCGCACTTTTGTCGAAAACGCCCTGGCCAAGGCACGGTTTGCGTCTGAGCACACGGGCCTGCCCGCGCTGGCCGACGATGCCGGCATGTGTGTCGATGCCTTTGGCGGCTTGCCGGGCGTGGACACGGCGTACTACTGCACCCAGTTTGGCTACGAGAAAAGCGACGCCAACAACGTGCGCGCCCTGCTGGAGCAACTGCAAGGCGTGGCCAACCGCCGCGCCGCCATGGTCAGCACCCTGGTTGCTGTGCGCAGCCCGCAAGACCCCGAGCCGCTGATTGCCGTGGGCCGCGTGGTGGGCGAGATCACCACCGAACCCCGGGGCGCCAACGGTTTTGGCTTCGACCCCGTGATGTTCATCCCCGAGTTCGGCCAGACCTTTGCGGAGCTGCCCGTGGAGGTTAAAAACGCCCATAGCCACCGGGGCCGCTCTGCCGCGCAGATGCTGGCGCTGATGCGTGAGCGCTGGTTGTAGAAGGGACGGCAAGAACGTGGCCCACATCCCGATCACCCCGCAGGCAGAGGCGGAACCCGCCGTGGTGCGCGACATCCAGCACTACATGCGCCCGGGCCTGCTGCAGCTGCCCAGCCTGCCGCCGTTGTCGCTGTATGTGCACCTGCCCTGGTGCCTCAAGAAATGCCCGTACTGCGACTTCAACTCGCACGAGGCCCGTGGCGACGGGGCGGGTGACAACGGGGTGCCCGAGCAGCGCTACATCGACGCCCTGATGGCCGACCTGGAGGCTGCGCTACCGCTCATCTGGGGCCGCACCGTGCACAGCATCTTCATCGGCGGCGGCACGCCCAGCCTGTTCTCGCCTGCCGCCATCGACCGGCTGATCGGCGATATCCGCGCCCGCCTGCGGCTGGAGCCGGACTGCGAGATCACCCTGGAGGCCAACCCCGGCACGTTCGAGAAAGACCGCTTCCGCGCCTTCCGCTCAGCGGGCGTCACGCGACTGTCGGTGGGGGTGCAGAGCTTCAACGACCAGCACCTCAAGGCCCTGGGCCGCGTGCACGACCGCGCCCAGGCGATGGCGGCGGTGGAAGAGGCCGCCGCGTCGTTCGAAACCTTCAACCTCGACATCATGTACGCGCTGCCAGGCCAGACGCAGCAGGAGCTGGAGCAGGATCTGCGCACGGCGCTGGCTTTCAAGCCGCCGCACATCTCCATCTACCACCTCACCATCGAGCCCAACACCTACTTCGCCAAGTTCCCCCCGGCCATCCCCGAGGACGACCAGGCCTATGCCATGCTCGACCGCATCACCGAGCTGACAGGCCAGGCGGGCATGGCGCGCTATGAGATCTCGGCCTACGCGCAGCCGGGCCACCAGTGTTTTCACAACACCAACTACTGGCAGTTTGGCGACTACCTGGGCATTGGCGCGGGCGCACACAGCAAGCTCAGCTTTGCCCACCGCGTTGTGCGGCAGGTGCGCTTTCGCGATCCAGCACGCTACATGGACAACGCCCTGGCCGGGCGCGCCGTGGCGCAGGACGATGAGGTGCGCCGCGCCGACCTGCCGTTTGAATACATGCTCAACGCCCTGCGCCTGCGCGACGGTTTTGCGCTGCAGGACTTCATGGCCCGCACGGGCCTGCCCATCACCGCGATTGCCAAGGGGCTGAAGGAGGCGGAGAGCAAGGGCCTGATCGAGCGCGACCTGGCCCATGTGCGCCCGACCGAGCGGGGCTTTGACTTCCTGAGCGATCTGCAGGAGCTGTTCCTGGCCGACTGAGCTGGTTGAGCCGGGTAGGGTGCGTGGGATTCCAAGGAAAAAGGCCGTCTGCGCGCAATGGATAAGCGTTTATTGCTATAAAAATTATAGCTATTGATGGCTGCTGCATCGGGCACCCGGCCTGCGCGCCGATCAGCCGCAGCGCACCGCCAGGATGCGCCCGTTGGCATCCACCTCCAGGTTCAGCCGCTGGGTGTCGAACTCCTTGGTGACCATCTGGCCCGGCCGCAGGATGCGCACCATGCGCGCGCCCGACCGGGCCCGCGCCGATTCGACCACCGACGCCGTGCTGTTCTGCCCCACTGCCGCCTGGGCCGGTTGCGCATTGCACAGTGCTTCCGGGGCGGGAGCCTGCGCCTGTGACTGGGTGGGGGCTGGCGCCGGGGTGGGCCCGTGGCTGGCACAACCCGCCACTAGTGCGGCCATACCCAGGCTGGCAGCAGCAGCGACCAAAGCGGTGTTTGTCATGAAACCATCTCCATCAAAAACAGGGCCAGACCATACCGGAAGGTGTGCGCCAAAGGGGTGTCGCTGCGTAACCGCCGGTACCGTGCGCAGACCACCGGGCGCGGCCGGGGCTTGACGCCGGTCAAGACACTGTGGGCTGACCGCAACGCCAGTGCGCGGCCCGGGGCCCGCGCTGGCGGGGTGATGGCTTGACGTAAGGCATGCCCGGCAAAATCGAAAGCGCCTGGATCTGCGCGCCGCGTGGGCCTCTGGCTTCCGTGTTTTGCCGCAGCCCTGTTCCCTATGTCCGACGACCTCGTTCTCCGCCTCATCCACACCCTGGGCGACACCCTGGATGGCCTGGATGTGGCCCTGTGTGCCTTTGACGAAGGCGACCGGACCATCGCCTGGAACCAGACCTTCTTCAAGTTCTTCCCCGAACACGAGGGCCATGTGTACGCAGGCGAGCCGTACCACGCCAACCTGCGGCGGTTCTACACCGGGAGGCTGGATGCGCAGGAGCTGCCCAACATCGAGCGCTACATCGCCGCAGGCGTGGACCGCCACCGCGCCCAGACGCGCCCATACAGCTTCGAGCACCGGGGCCTGCGCGTGCAGGTGGCGTCGCTGCCCATTGCAGGCGTGGGCCGCGTGCGTGTGTGGCGCGCCCAGGCCCTGGCCAACGCACCCGGTGCGGCAGACGCCCCCAACATCCACGAGCCGGGCTACCTGCGCAGCCCGCTGATCGAAAGCACCGAGCTGTTCGACCGCATCCCTGACGGCCTGATGATTTGCGGCGAGGACCAGCGCATCCAGTGGGTCAACGAGCCCTTCATGCAGATGTACCGTTTCACCGAACGGACGGCCGCCACTGGCCTCACCTTTGACGAGGCCTACCGCCACGCCTGGGCGGCCGACGGCCCGGGCGACATGGCGCCGTTTTTTGACGGCCTCTCGATCCTGCAGGAGAACATGCGCTTTGCCGGTGCGCCCTTCGAAGTGCCCCTGCCGCGCAACCGCTGGAGCCGGGTGATTGCCAAGCAGGGGGCGGACGGGACCGTGTTCTACGCGCATGTAGACATCACCGACTTCAAGCGCCAGCAGCACCTGCTGGCCCAGGCCGAACGCAGCGCGCGAGACAGCGAGGCCCAGTTGCGCGAAAAATCCATCCTGCTGGAAGCCACACTGGAGCATATGGACCAGGGCGTGGCCAAGATCAGTGCCACGGGCATCGTGGAGCTGTGCAACCGCCGCGCGCTGGAACTGCTGGAGCTGCCTGCCGAGCTGATGGCCGCCAAGCCCTCGCTGTTGAACGTGCTGGCCTACCTGCGTGCGCGTGGTGAATTCGACGGCGCCTCGCAGGAGATCCAGGACATGCTGTTGCACAGCAACGGCGGTGTTGATCAGCAGCAGGTGTACGACCGCCCCCGGCCCGATGGGCGCATCCTGGAGGTGCAGACCGTGCCCATCAAAGGCGGCGGCGCCCTGCGCACTTTCACCGACGTGACCCAGCGCAAGGAGGCGGAGTCGCGCATCCGCCATGTGGCCGAGCACGACGGGCTCACCGGGCTGCTCAACCGCACGGCCTTTCTGCACAGCCTGCAGGCCGCTGTGACCGACGCGCGGCGCCCGGGCCGGGGCTTTGCCGTGCTGTATGTGGACCTGGACGGCTTCAAGCCCGTCAACGACCGCTTTGGCCACGCGGTGGGCGACCAGTTGCTCATCTGGGTGGCCCAGCAGCTCACGCAGGCCGCGCGTGGCGACGACGTGGTGGCCCGCCTGGGCGGTGACGAATTCGCCCTGCTGCAGCGCGGCGTCTCGGACCCCGACAGCGCCTACCGCCTGGCCGAGCGGCTGGTGCATGCCATCGGCCAGCCCACCGAAATCGAATCCCACTTCATCCAGATCGGCGCCTCGGTGGGCATCGTCATGGCCCCTGCGGACGCGGCCGACGCAGAAGAACTCCTGCGCAAGGCCGACTCCGCCATGTACCTGGCCAAGGCCTCCGGCCGTGGCTGCGCGCGCATCTATGGCATGTGAGGGTGGGTGGGCGCACCACAATCGGCGCTGTCCTACACCCGTGCGGTCGGGCGCGTTTTACGATCACCCGGTCGATACCCCTTCGACATCCCTCCCGCTTGCTCCAAGCAAGTGTTCAGCCCGCACCCTGCGGGCTTTTTTTTGCTTGGCACATCGCATGCTTGCCTGCAGAAAAAGTCGGCCTCTCCCTGGGTCTTTTGACCCTGGTCCATGCACGCCGCATGAAGTGGCGGCACCATCGGTCCATCATCGGTTGCCAGCCTGGGTGTCACGGCGAGGCAACGGCTGCTTGCTACAAAACAAGAATGATCCTGTACAAACCCGGCACCCCATTCATCTACAAAGGCCGACGGGTCACCGTGGACTACATCATCATCCGCCGCACGGGCCTGTGGATCCGCCTGGCCCACAGCGAAGACGTGTGCCGCCCCGAGGACCTGACGCCGATTGCGCCGCAGGGATCGGATCTGGCGGAGAGCGCAGGCCGCACGTGACGAAGGCGTGAACCCTGGTGCCCGCTGCTGTGCGGGTGGCTTCCACGGGTAGGGAGGCTGAAGGGCGGTGGGGAAAGAAAAAACGGGCCGCGCGGGCCCGTTTTTTTTTTGGTGTGGTGGCGGAGACGGTGAGATTCGAACTCACGGACGGTTGCCCGTCGGCAGTTTTCAAGACTGCTGGTTTAAACCGCTCACCCACGTCTCCGGGCACGGAAGCGCGGATTCTAGCCGACTGCAGGCGCTGATTTTTTCAGCATGCCCCGCGTTTCGATGAACCGGATCACCTTGGTCAGCCCGCTCAGGTTCTTCAGATTGGTCATCACAAACGGTTTGAGCAAGCCCTGGGCGTTGGTGCGCATGCGGGTGGTGTCGGCGTGCATCACGTCGAGGTTGGCGCCCACGTGGGGGGCAAGGTCGGTCTTGTTGATGACGAACAGGTCGCTTTTGGTGATGCCGGGGCCGCCCTTGCGCGGGATTTTTTCACCGGCGGCCACGTCGATCACGTAGATGGTGAGGTCGCTCAGCTCGGGGCTGAAGGTGGCGGCCAGGTTGTCGCCGCCGCTTTCCACAAACACGATGTCGGCGTTGGGGAACTCGCCCAGCATGCGGTCGATCGCTTCCAGATTGATGGAGCAGTCCTCACGGATGGCCGTGTGAGGGCAACCGCCGGTTTCCACGCCCAGGATGCGCTCTGGTGGCAGGGCGCCGCTCACGGTCAGCAGGCGCTGGTCTTCCTTGGTGTAGATGTCGTTGGTGATGGCCACCAGGTCGTAGTCATCGCGCATGGCCTTGCACAGCATTTCGAGCAGCGTGGTCTTGCCGGAGCCCACGGGGCCGCCGATGCCGACGCGCAAAGGGGGCAGTGGTTTGGTGCGGTTCGGGATGTGGTGCAGGGTGCTGGTGGTCATGATCGGAAGAGGCGGGAGTATTGGGTTTCGTGCTGTGCCGACAGGATGGCGAGCATGGGCGAAAAGGCCTGGCGCTTGCTGTCCATGAGGCCCATGGCGTGGTCTGCAGCAGGGGGAATGGCGTCGGCCAAGCGCGCCAGGATGCGCTGGCCTGCGCTCTGACCCAGCTGCATGGACTTGAGCGCGGCCTGCACCATGTTCTCGGCCCAGCCAAAGGCGTAGGCCAGCAGCACATCGCGCACGGGGGCCTGGGTGGTGGACGCGGCCAGCGCAAAGGCCACGGGGTAGGTGGGGGGCAGGGCAGCCAGGTGGCGCACGGCGGGCATCAGGGTTGCGTCGCCCTGGTACTGGTTGCGCAGCCAGTCGGCCATCGACCGGCCCATCTGCTCGGTCTGCAGCCGCAGCTCGCTCGTTTCGCGGGTGTGCAGCACCCAGTCGTTGAGTTCGCGCACATGCCCCCAGTCGGCGCGGCGCCAGGCGCTCACGGCCTTGGCGATCAGGGCCATGTCGCCGCGCGCCTGCGTGATGTGCAGCTGGTCCAGCAGCCAGTCGCCCACGGCGGTTTCGCTGGCCAGGCCCGCGTTTTCAATGGCGCTTTCCAGCCCCTCGGAGTACGAGAACCCGCCCACGGGCAGCGCGGGGGAGGCCAGCCACATCAGCTGCAGAAAGCTGGCGGCGGGCAGGGGCGCGGGGCGGTCAAAGCGCATGGCGCGGGGCTCAGTGGTCGTGGTTGCAGTGGGGGCCGTGCACATGCCCCTGGGCCTCCACGGGGATGGACACGGTGCGGCCCCGGGCGGGTGCTGAAGCCGCACCAACCGCTGGAGTTTGTGCGTGCGAATGGCTGTGATCGTGGCCGTGCTCGTGGCTGTGATCGTGCCCATGGTCATGTCCGTGGTCATGCCCACCATGGTGGTGGTGCCCGCCGCCGTGTCCCGCCGCATAGGCCCCGCCTTCGGGCTCAAAGGGCAAGTTCTGCTCGGTCACGATCAGGTGCATGGCGCGCAGCATGTCGGCCAGCACGTGGTCGGGCTCGATCTTGAGGTGGTCGGGCTGCAGCTCGATGGGCACATGGCGGTTGCCCAGGTGGTAGGCAGCGCGCGTCAGGTCGAACGGTGTGCCGTGGCTTTGGCAGTGGGTGATGACCAGCACCGGTTGTGGCGCGGCAATCACGCGGACCATGGAGCCGTCTTCGGCCACCAGCACATCGCCGCCGCGCACCAGCGTGCCGCGCGGCAGGAAGATGCCCAGTTCGCGGCCAGCGGAGTCGGTGGCGGCAAAGCGGCTTTTCTGGCGCACGTCCCAGTCCAGTTCAACCGTGGTGGCGCGCTTGAGCAGCACGGGGGCCAGGCCTTGGCCCTGGGGGAGGAGTTTGGAGGCTTGGAGCATGGAGGTCTGTTCGGTCAGCAAAACGCGCATTGTGGCCCGGGTGGGGCAGCGCGGGGTTACTCACAAGGGGCTGCTCACACGGGGCGGGTCATGAAGAAGCTGTACGGGTCGGGGCCGTAGTCGGCAAAGGGCCCGCATTCGACAAAGTCATGCTGAAAGTACAGCTGGCGCGCGGGTTCAAAAAAGGGCTGGGGTCCTGTCTCCAGGCTCACCCGGCTGAAGCCGCGTGTGCGGGCCTCGTGCAGCAGGTGGGCCAGCACCTGGCGTGCGATGCCCTGGCCCCGGTGGCGGGCGCTGGTGCGCATGGACTTGAGTTCGGCATGCTCTGCATCCAGCCGCTTGAGGGCGCCCGTGCCCACCAACGTGCCGCCATCGGCCCCGGGCAGCCAGGCGGACCAGAAGGCGATATCGGGCTGGCGCAGCTGGTCCATGTCCAGCGCGTGCACGCTTTCGGGTGGCGACACCGCATACATGTCCTGCAGGTGCTCCTGCATGAAGGCTTCGATGCGCGGGTCGCTCAGGTCGTCCAGGCGGATCTGCAGCGGGGCGGGGAGGGCGGCCATGCGTTGCTCAGAACAGGAAATAGCGCTGCGCCATGGGCAGCACGGTGGCGGGCTCGCAGGTGAGCAGCTGGCCGTCGGCGCGCACGGTGTAGGTTTGTGCGTCCACTTCCATCTTGGGCGTGTAGCTGTTGTGCACCATGTGCTGCTTGCGCACGCCACGGATGTTGCGCACCGCGCTGAGCTGTTTGCGCAGGCCGAAGCGTTCGCCAACGCCTGCGTTCAGACCTGCTTGCGACACGAAGGTGAGCGAGGTCTTGGCAATGGCCCCGCCAAACGCGCCGAACATGGGCCGGTAGTGCACGGGCTGGGGTGTGGGGATGGACGCATTCGGGTCGCCCATCGCAGCCATGGCGATCAAGCCGCCCTTCAGGATGAGCGCGGGCTTCACGCCGAAGAACGCGGGCTTCCAGATCACGATGTCGGCCCACTTGCCGACTTCGAGCGAGCCCACCTCATGGGCGATGCCGTGGGCAATGGCGGGGTTGATGGTGTACTTGGCCACGTAGCGCTTGATGCGCGTGTTGTCGTTACGGGCGCTGTCGCCCTGCAGGCTGCCCCGCTGCACCTTCATCTTGTGCGCCGTCTGCCAGGTGCGCAGGATGACTTCGCCCACGCGGCCCATGGCCTGGCTGTCGCTCGACATCATGCTGATGGCACCCAGGTCGTGCAGGATGTCTTCGGCGGCGATGGTCTCCTTGCGGATGCGGCTTTCGGCAAAGGCCAGGTCTTCGGCAATGCTGGCGTCGAGGTGGTGGCACACCATGAGCATGTCCACATGCTCGTCCAGCGTGTTCTGCGTGTACGGCATGGTGGGGTTGGTGGAGCTGGGCAGGAAGTTGTCCTCTCCCACCACGCGCAGGATGTCGGGCGCATGCCCGCCGCCAGCACCTTCGGTGTGGAAGGCGCAGATACCGCGCCCGCCCACGGCGGCGATGGTGTTCTCCACAAACCCCGATTCGTTGAGCGTGTCGCTGTGGATGGCGACCTGCGTGTCGGTGGCCTCGGCCACGTCCAGGCAGTTGCTGATGGCCGAGGGCGTGGTGCCCCAGTCTTCGTGCAGCTTGAGGCCGATGGCGCCCGCGTCGATCTGCTCGTGCAGCGCCTCGGGCAGGCTGGCGTTGCCTTTGCCCAAAAAGCCCAGGTTCATGGGGAAGGCATCGGCCGCCTGCAGCATGCGTTCCATGTTGAAGGGGCCCGACGTGCAGGTGGTGGCCAGCGTGCCGGTGGCGGGGCCGGTACCGCCGCCCAGCATGGTGGTCACGCCGCTGGCCAGGGCCTCTTCGATCTGCTGCGGGCAGATGAAGTGGATGTGGCTGTCGATGCCGCCTGCGGTGACGATGTTGCCCTCGCAGCTGATGACCTCGGTGCCGGGGCCGATGACGATGTCCACGCCCGACTGCACGTCGGGGTTGCCCGCCTTGCCGATGGCGGCGATGCGGCCTGCGCGCAGACCGATGTCGGCCTTGACGATGCCGGTGTGGTCGATGATGAGCGCGTTGGTGAGCACGGTGTCTACGGCGCCGCTGGCATTGCTGCGCTGGCTTTGCGCCATGCCGTCGCGGATGGTCTTGCCGCCGCCAAACTTCACTTCTTCGCCATAGCTGCCCGCGCGCAGGGTGTAATCGGCCTCCACCTCCAGGATGAGGTCGGTGTCGGCCAGGCGCAGGCGGTCGCCCACCGTGGGGCCGAACATTTCGGCATAGGCGCGTCGTCCAATGGTTGCCATGGTGAGGGTGCTCCGCGAGAACTGGTTACTCTGTTTTTGATAGCTGCTAGCGCTTGTGGGATGCGCGAGAGAGGCTGTTTTGGCTTGAAGTTTTTACAGCGCGCCCTGCGTCAGGCCCTGAAAACCGAACACCTTGCGGTCGCCCGCGTAGTCCACCAACTCCACGGTGCGCTCCTGGCCGGGCTCGAAGCGCACGGCCGTGCCGGATGCAATGTTCAGCCGCATGCCGCGCGCGGCGGCGCGGTCAAAGCCCAGGGCGTTGTTGGTCTCGGCAAAGTGGTAGTGCGAGCCGACCTGGATGGGGCGGTCGCCCGTGTTGCGCACGACGATGGTGAGCGTGCGGCGGCCGGTGTTGAGCGCGTGCTCGCCGGGTTCGGTGATGAGTTCGCCGGGGATCATGAAGGCTCCTTGGAAGGAAGGCTCAGGCCATTTGCGCCAGCAGCACGCCACCAAACGCCGCAACACCTGCGCCAGCAGCGCGGGCCAGCCACACATGGCGGTGGCGCAGCGCCCAGCCTGCCGCCAGGCCCGCGCTGTGCAGCAGCACGGTGGCGGTCAGCATGCCTGCCAGGGTCAACCAGGCACTGTCGTCACCCGCCAGTTCGTAGCCGTGGGCCACGCCGTGGAACACTGCAAACACACCAACCACCAGCGCCGCCACGAGGCCGGGCACACGCAGGCGCGACACGACCAGCAGGCCCGTGACCAGCAGCGACGCGGCAATCATGGGCTCCACCGCAGGCAGCGCCACACCCTGCAGGCCCAGCACGGCGCCCACCAGCAGCATGGCTGCAAAGCCCACGGGGCCCCACAGCAGATCGCGCCCGGCGCTGCGCGCGGCCAGGGCGCTCCACAGGCCCACGGCCACCATCGCGGCCAGATGGTCCAGGCCGAACAGGGGGTGGGCAAAGCCGCTCAGAAAACTGTTGTGGATGTGGGATTCAGCGCCTGTATGGGCGCTGGCGCCTGTGCTGACTGCGCTGGCAGCTATGAAAAGAAGAGCGGCTGTGTGGCGGTGTGAGAGGGCGATGCGCATGGGGGCTCCACGGAGAAGAGAGAAAAGGGGTCAGACGATGGGCTGGTGCACGGTGACGAGCTTGGTGCCGTCGGGGAAGGTGGCCTCGACCTGGATGTCCGGAATCATCTCGGCGATGCCCTCCATCACATCGGCGCGGGTCAGCACGGTGCGGCCCTCGCTCATGAGCTGCGCCACGGTCTTGCCGTCGCGGGCGCCTTCCATCACGGCGGCGCTGATCAGGGCCACGGCCTCGGGGTAGTTGAGCTTCAGCCCCCGGGCCTTGCGGCGCTCGGCCAGCAGGGCGGCAGTGAAGATCAGCAGCTTGTCTTTTTCGCGAGGAGTTAATTCCATTTCGTTTCACTCAAAGCTGGGGTCAATAGCTCGCGCGACCGCCGAGGCGGTCGAACACGAGGGGTCAGTTCCATGTCGTTCTGCTCAATGTAAGGAGGGGTGGGCTCGTGTGGCGTGTTGTCCAGGCCGAACTCACGGGGCAATCGTCATCGATGGCCATGCGGTCCGAAGGGCAGCGGATTCATCATAGGCAGCAAGCCCCGTGCCCGCCATACGCCAGAGGGCGAAGGTGCCTTGAACATGAAGCCGACCCGTGGCATGGAAACTGCACTTGCAAGGGCTGTCGCCGCCCTTTGCCCATGCCCCCCTCCACTGCCTCCCTTGCACCGCCTGACGCGGCCTCGGCCCCCGTGCTGGGGCCGGATGCCGACGCGCAGGCGCCGCAGCAGGTGGTCAAGGTCCGGCGCGACTACAACAGCTGGGTGGCCACCGAGACCATGGAGGACTACGCGCTGCGCTACACCCCCCAGCGCTTTCGCAAATGGTCTGAATGGCGCGTGGCCAACACCGCGTTCGGCGCGGCCTCGTTCCTGATCCTCGAAGCCGTGGGCGCCACGCTGCTGGTGCAGTACGGCTTCATCAACGCCTTCTGGGCCATCGTTGCCACGGGGCTCATCATCTTTTTGGCGGGGTTGCCCATCAGCGTCTATGCCGCGCGCTACGGGGTGGACATGGATCTGCTCACGCGCGGCGCGGGCTTTGGCTACATCGGCTCTACGCTCACCTCGCTGATCTACGCGAGCTTCACCTTCATCTTCTTCGCGCTCGAAGCCGCCGTGATGGCCTACGCGCTGGAACTGGCGCTCGACATCCCGCCCACCTGGGGCTACCTGATCTGCGCCATTGTGGTGATTCCGCTGGTCACCCACGGCGTGTCGGCCATCAGCCGCCTGCAGGTGTGGACGCAACCGCTGTGGCTGGTGATGCTGGTGGTGCCATTTGTGTATGTGCTGATGCGCGATCCTGGTGCATTCTCGGGCGTTGTGCACTATGGTGGTGAATCGACGCGCGGTGCCACGTTCCAACTGCCCTTGTTTGGTGCGGCGCTCACCGTGGGTATTGCACTCATTACCCAGATGGGGGAGCAGGCCGACTACCTGCGTTTCATGCCCGCCCGCACCGCCACCACGCGTGGGCGCTGGTGGCTGGGCGTGCTGGTGGGCGGGCCGGGCTGGGTGGTGCTGGGCGTGCTCAAGATGCTGGGCGGCGCACTGCTGGCCTGGCTGGCCCTCAAGCACATGGTGCCCACCGAGCGTGCGGTGGACCCGAACCAGATGTACCTGGTGGCGTACGAATATGTGTTCCCGCACTACGGCTGGGCGGTGGCGGCCACGGCGCTGTTTGTGGTGGTGTCGCAGATGAAGATCAATGTGACCAATGCCTACGCGGGGTCGCTGGCCTGGTCCAACTTCTTCTCCCGCCTCACGCACAGCCACCCGGGGCGGGTGGTGTGGGTGGTGTTCAACACGCTGATCGCCTTCATGCTGATGGAGATGAACGTGTTCCGCGCCATGGGTGAGGTGCTGGGGCTGTACTCCAACATCGCCATCGCCTGGATCATGTCGGTGGTGGCCGATCTGGTCATCAACAAGCCACTGGGCCTGTCACCCAAGGGCATCGAGTTCAAGCGTGCGCACCTGTACGACATCAACCCGGTGGGCGTGGGGGCAATGGCGCTGGCGTCCGTCGTGTCCATCAGCGCCCACCTGGGGCTGTTCGGCCCGCTGCCGCAGGCGTTCTCGGCCGTCATCGCGATGGCCGTGGCCTTTGTGACTGCGCCGCTGATCGCCTGGGCCACGCGGGGCAAGTACTACATCGCACGCCAGAGCCATCCGGTGCCCGAGCCCGTGGCTGTGCCCATGCAGGGCCCTGTGCCCGGCGCCCGGGCGGCCGACCTGGGCAGCTACCAGCGCCTCACGGTGCAGCGCTGCGTGATCTGCGAGCGCGAGTACGAGGCCCCCGACATGGCGCAGTGCCCGGCTTACCGGGGTGCCATCTGCTCGCTGTGCTGCACGCTGGACGCGCGCTGCGGCGACCTGTGCAAGCCGCATGCGAGCATGGCCGTGCAATGGTCGGCCGCGCTGCGCTGGGTGCTGCCGCGTGCCATCTGGCGCTACCTGGACACGGGCCTGGGCCACTTTCTGCTGCTGATGCTGGTGATTGCGCCGCTGCTCGCGGCCGTGATGGGGCTGCTCTACCACCAGGAGCTGAACACCATTGCCCAGGCCATGACGGACACTGAAGTGGCGGCCGCGCCCGAGGTGGCCTTGCGCTCGGGCCTGCTCAAGGCCTATCTGGCGCTGCTGGTCATCTCGGGCATCGTGGCCTGGTGGCTGGTGCTGGCGCACAAGAGCCGCCAGGTGGCACAAGAGGAATCCAACCGCCAGACGGGCCTCTTGGTACGCGAGATCGAGTTGCACCGCCAGACCGACGAGGCGCTGCAGACCGCGCGCAGTGTGGCCGAGCAGGCCCGCCAGCAGGCCGAGGCCGCGCGTGCGCTGGCCGACCAGGCCAACCAGGCCAAGAGCCGCTACATCAGCGCCATCAGCCACGAGATACGCACGCCGCTCAACTCCATCCTGGGCTACGCCCAGTTGATGGGCGAGGACGCGGGCGTGCCGCCGCACCGCAAGCAGGCGGTGCATGTGATACGGCGCGGCGGCGAACATTTGTTGTCGCTGATCGAAGGCACGCTGGACATCGCGCGCATCGAATCCGGCAAGCTCACGCTCGATGTCGCGCCCATGCGCTTTGCTGACGGCCTGCATGAGATGGCCGCTTTGTTCGAGCTGCAGGCCGCTGCCAAGGGCCTGGCGTTCACGTTCGATGTACAAGGGGTGATTCCGGAAGTCGTGCGCGCCGACGACAAACGCCTGCGCCAGATCCTCATCAACCTGCTGGGCAACGCCGACAAGTTCACCGCGCAGGGCACCGTCACGCTGCGGGTGCGCTATGCGCGCGAGATGGCGCGCATCGAGGTGCAGGACACGGGGCCGGGCCTCACGCCCGGCGAGATCGAGCGCATTTTCGAGCCCTTTGCGCGCGGCGGTTCGGCCGGTGCGCCCTCGGCCCCCGGCGCGGGGTTGGGTCTCACCATCGCCAAGATGCTCACCGCGCTCATGGGCGGCGAGCTGACGGTGAGCAGCACCCCGGGCCAGGGCTCGGTGTTCCAGGTCAAGCTGTTTCTGCCCGAGGTGCATGCCGAGGCCCTGGGCAAGGCCGCCGCGCCCGTGGCCGTGCAGGCCCGGCGGGCGCGCAAGGGCTACGCGGGTGAGCGCCGCCGCATCCTGGTGGTGGACAACGAAGAGCCCGACCGCGAGTTGCTGGTGCAGCTGCTGGAACCCCTGGGCTTCGAGCTGCGCCAGGCCGCCAGCGGCCACGACGCGCTGGACCTGCTGGCCGCCGGTTACCGGCCGCATGCCATCTTCATGGACCTGGCCATGCCCGGCATCGACGGCTGGGAGACGCTGCGGCGGGTGCGGCAGATGCAACTTCCGAATGTCCAGTGCGCCATCGTCTCCGCCAATGCGTTCGACAAGGCGCTGGACAACGACGTGGACATCCGCCCCGACGATTTCATCGTCAAGCCCGTGCGCCACACCGAGCTGCTGGACTGGCTGGAGCGCCGCCTGGGGCTGCAATGGTGGTACGAGGGCGATGCGCTGGCGCAGCCTACAGCCCCGCAGCCCCCGCACCCGGCATTCCCCACGGCCGAGCCATTGAGCTACCCCAACGCCGCCGCCCTGGCCGCGCTGGCCCAGGCCGTGGCGCTGGGCTACTACCGGGGCATCCTCAACACCTTGGACGAGATCGAACGCAGCCAGCCCACCCACCAGGCGTTTGTGCACACCATGCGCCAGATGGCGCGCGAGTTCCAGTTCGACGCCATGGGCCAGATCCTGGAGCAGGCCCCCTCGTGACGATGAGCACCACCCCCATGACCGCGACCTTGCCCCCTTCCACCCCGGCAACCCCCGCGCTGGCCGCGCTGGACCGCAGCGACAGTGACGTGGTGCTGATCGTGGACGACGTGCCCGACAACCTGGCCGTGCTGCACGACGCGCTCGACGAATCGGGCTACACCGTGCTGGTCGCCACGCATGGCGAGGCCGCCCTGCAGCGCGCCGCGCAGGCCCTGCCCGACATTGTTTTGCTCGACGCCATGATGCCCGGCATGGACGGCTTTGAAGTCGCCCGGCGCCTCAAGGCATCGCCCGCCACCGCGCACATTCCCATCATCTTCATGACCGGCCTGACCGAAACAGAACATCTGGTGGCAGCGCTGGAGGCGGGGGGCGTGGACTACGTGACCAAGCCCATCAAGCCGCGCGAAGTGATGGCGCGCATGGGCGTGCACCTGGGCGCAGCGCGCAAGGCCCGGCAGGACGCCCGCCAGGCGCGCGAGGCGCGCAACGCGCTCGATGCCTTTGGCTACGCCAGCATCACCGTGCGCGCGGTGGACGGCCGCATCGTGTGGCAGACCCCGCTGGCGCGCGAGCTGCTGCAAAGCTACTTTGGCGAGGTGGGCCCCGATGGCACGCCCACCGCCTTTGGCCAATGGGCGCCCGAGCCGGTGCAGGCCTGGCTGCGCCGCCACGTGCTGGCCGACAACGCCGCCGAACTGCTGGCCGCATCGCTGGCCGAGCCGCCGCGCCTGGCCGTGGAGCAGGGCGCGCGCCGCCTCACCTTCCGCCTGCACCAGCAGGCGGGCGACAGCGCTGGCGGTGGCGACTGGCTCATCGTGATGCGCGAGGTGTCGGACGCCAAGATCATCGAATCCATGAGCCTGTCCTTCAAGCTCACGGCGCGCGAGGCCGAGGTGCTCTACTGGGTGGTCAAGGGCAAGATCAACCGCGACATCGGCGACATCCTGGGGGCCAGCCCCGCCACCGTGAAGAAACACCTGGAGCGCGTGTTCGCCAAGCTGGGGGTGGAGACGCGCACGGCGGCGGCGGCGATGGCCATGAACCGCATCCGGCAACTGCACCCGCAGTTTGAGGGCTGAGAAGGTGTGAACGAACCCGCCATGCCCGCTCATCCCGCCAAAACACACCCGCTCGTCGTTGCCAATGCTAGCCATAGCCCGCGCTATGGCTGCGCTTTGCGCCTAGATCGGGCGCGTTGTGGCGGCCTGCTCGGGCACGCCGGATTCATTCGCACCTTCTAATTTTTGAAGGCTTTTTGGCCGTCTGCGTGCGCTGGTAAAGGGTTTTTAGCTATCTATTTTGAATGGATAGCGCCCCTGGCGCGGGCGCTTCTTGCTTCTTACATCCCCAGCGACTTGAGCAGCGCGTCGGTGTCGTCCTGCCCGGCAGGTGGTGGCGCGGGCACCGGGGGGCCTTCCTGCGACTGGGCCATCAGGGCGTCGGGGTCCGGGGCTTCCTGGGCCTCGAAGTCGTAGAGCTTGATGAACTCGGTGCGGTCAATCGCCAGTTCCAGGTAGAAGATGTTGTTGTTGGCGGTGTAGAAGGTCACGCGCCGGGCCTCGGGCTTGTCGAGGTTGGCGTCCACGCTCAGCTGCACCTGCTTGTTCAGCACCAGCATCTTGGGCTGGTTCTGGGTGATGTGGGTCTGCAGCTCGCGCCGCACCTTGCCGGTGAAGTCGCCCACCACCTGGTTCATCAGCTCGCCCATCACATTGCTGACCTCGTCGGAGGTGTACGAGCTGACAAGGTCGTCCTTGGACATGCCCATGTTCAGCAGGTAGTTGGCGTACAGCTCCATCGCAGCCTGGCCGCTGAAGTTGATGATCACCAGGCCCGAGAAGCCGCCGTCGAACAGCACAAAACAGCCGATTTCGGGCCGCAAGCAGGTCTTGCTGATGCGCTGCACCATGCCGGAGTAGTGGATCTGGCTGTGGGTGGCCACGCCCAGCACGCGGGTGACGGAGTTGCACAGACTGATCAAGAGGTCTTCGGTGCTGTAGACGGAGGGTTTTTCGGGGGTGCTCATGGTGGGGTGTGGCCGTCGGCCAGAAAACGACTTGTTGCACAGCATAGGCGATGACGCCCCCGGAAACCAGAGTGTTGGCCCTGCCGTGGCGCGCGTCGCCACCCGGTGCGGGGGGAGCACAACGCCAATTGACTTTCGACCCGGCTTGGGTATCGTGCTTTCCATCCAACAGAGGGGGTGTGCTTGATGGGCAATGTCTATTTCTATGGCCTGACCGATTTCCAGGCGATTGCCACCGGGGCGGCCGTGCTGGCCAGCGGTGGTGGTGGCAGCTACCACGATGCCTGCGCCATCGTGCAGCAGCTGGCAGACCAGGGCTACACCGGCACGGTGCAGGTGCAGGACTACGACGGTGCCACCAACGCCTGCGTGCTGGCCATCATGGGCTCGCCCGACGCGGCCGACAACCTCACCCTCACGGCGGTGCAGAACTCCATCAGCAACACCGTGGCCGTGATGCAGGCTTACACCGGCATGCAGCCGGGCGCCTTCATCCCGGTGGAGATCGGGCCCATCAATTCGCTGGTGCCGCTGATCGGTGCGGCCATGTCGGGTGGCAGCATCTGGGTGGTCAATGGCGACGGCGCGGGCCGTGCCGTGCCCGAACTGCCCCAGACCACCTTCACCGCCCCCACCGGGCCAGCGCCCAGCCCCGCCGTGCTGGCCAGCGATGCGTCCACGCTCGTGGCGGCGGAATATGCGGTGCTGGGCTCTGCCACGGCGTCCGGCATCGAGTCACTGGCAGGCGGCGTGGTGGGCGGTTTTGGCGGGTATTCGGGCATTGCGATGTGGCCCTCCAACGCTGGCAACCAGTTTGCGTTGTCGGGCAGCTACATCCCGGGCACGCTGGAGCAGGCACGCCAGCTGGGCCTGCAGCTCTTGCAGGCGGTCACGCCGCTGAGCACCCAGGCCGTGGCTGCGGGCATTGAGGAGATCACCGGCCGCACCGCGCGTGCCGTGGTCAGCAACTTCTATATCACCTCGGTCACCCAGTCCACCTCCAGTGCATCGCTGGATTCGGGCATCATCCGGCTGGACAATGCGCAGGACCCGGCCCAGAGCACCGAAACGCACTACCTCTATAACCTCAACGAGAACCTGATCATGTATTCGGCGGCGAGCACCACCCCCGACGTCATTGCGCCCGACTCGATCTGCTACTACTCCGAAAGCACGGGGCGTGGGTTTTCGAACGCCAGCGACGACCTGGCCCAGTATTTCGATGCCGCCACGGGCCGCAGCACCGGCAACATGGTGAGCGTGATTGCGGTGCAGACCGCCCCCCAGCTCTACAACACCCCCGGGGTGGTGGCGTCGTTTGCAGCGCTGTTGCGCAATATTGGCTACGCAGGTGGCATGCCCCCGGCCTGAAGATTGGTTGAAGACGGAAACCCGAAGCCTGGTGCAAGACACCTGATAGAAACGGAATGCTGTGAAAAATAATGGCCACGGGTATGGGTGAAGTAGACCTGAACAAGGAGCGGCTGGAACTGGCCCTGGAGGCGGCTGGACTGGATCTGTGGGAGAACGATCTCATTACCGGCAACGTCACGCGCAAGGCCACCAAGACTTTCGAGGAGCTGGGCTTTACCGAAGATGAAATCGTCTCGGGCGTTCAGGACATCTACGGCCTGTTCCACCCCGACGACATCGACACCGTGCGCAAGGCGGTGGCAGACCACCTGACGGGTGTCACGCCGCAGTACCGCTGCGAGTTCCGGCTGCGCTCCAAAAGTGGCGAGTGGGTCTGGTTTGCCAACTACGGCCGCATCATGGACGGCCACAGCGCCACGCCGGGAAAACGCTTGATCGGAGTCACGTTCAACATCCACGACCGCAAGTGCCGCGAGACCGAGATCGCCCAGATCAACCAGCAGCTCACCGAGCAGAACCGCCTGCTGCAGCAGCTCAACACCGCGCTGGAGCGGCTGGCCGCCAACGACTCGCTCACCGGCCTGTCCAATCGCCGCACGCTGATGGAGCTGGGCGCCAAGGAGTACAAGCGCACCGAGCGTTTTGGCCACCCGCTGTCGCTGCTGGTAGTGGATATCGACCTGTTCAAGGCCGTCAATGACGCCTATGGCCACCTCGCGGGCGACCGCGTGATCTGTGCCGTGGCCCAGGCGTGCGCAGCGCGCAAGCGAAGTGGTGTGGACATCGTGGCGCGGTTCGGTGGCGAGGAGTTTGTCATCGTGCTGCCAGAGACCGATGGCCCGAGCGCACTGCGCGTGGCTGAAACGCTGCGCCAGGATGTCGAGGCGCTGCGGGTGGCGGTGGGCGACGCGGGGAAGGACGTGGCGGTCACCGTCAGCATCGGGGTGGCGACCCTGCACAAGGGATCGGGGCTCGACTTTGAAGAACTGGTGAACCGTGCCGACAAGGCCCTTTACCAGGCCAAGGGCACGGGGCGCAACGCCGTGTACGTCGCTGATGCGCAGCCCGATGACGGCGGCATGGCTGCACCGACGCAACTGGATCTGGGCGGCGGGATCTAGAGAGGATGTCTAGCCCTGGCGCGGTGCCTGGGCCGCCTGGTGGATGGCCGCCCGGATGCGCGGGTAGGTGCCACAGCGGCAGGCGTTGCCCGACATGGCGGCGTCAATCTCCGCATCGCTGGGTCGGGCGGTCTTCTTGAGCAGTGCGCAGGCCGACATGAGCTGCCCGCTCTGGCAGTAGCCGCACTGCGCCACGTCCACCGCCGTCCATGCCGCGCGCAGGGCCGTGGCTTCGGGGCCCTGCAGGCCTTCGATGGTGGTCACATCCGCATCGCCCACGGCCGACAGCGGCGTGATGCAGGCGCGCACGGGCTCGCCATTCAGGTGCACGGTGCACGCGCCGCACAGCGCCATGCCGCAGCCAAACTTGGTGCCGTTCATGTGCAGCTCGCCGCGCAGCACCCATAGCAGCGGGGTGTCGGGTTCGGCAGCGACGGAGACGGCTTTGCCGTTGATGCGCAGGGTGGTGGACATGGTGGTTCCTCGAATCGGTTCAGGCAAGTTTGAGCGGCAGGGCGCGCAGGCGCTGGCCGGTCAGGGCAAAGAGTGCGTTGGCCACCGCCGGGGCAATCGGCGGCACGCCGGGCTCGCCCACGCCTTCGGGAGGCTCGGCGCTGGCAATGATGTGCGTCTCCACGCGCGGGCAGTCGGCCATGCGCAGCAGCGGCAGGTCGTGAAAATTGCTCTGCTGCACCTGCCCGTCTTTCAGCGTGACCTCGCCATAGAGCGCCGCCGTGAGGCCGAACACCACGGCGCTCTCCATCTGCTGCGCGATCAGGTTGGGGTTGATGGCCGCGCCACAGTCAATCACGCACACCACGCGGTGCACGCGGATGGCCTTGTCGGCGCCCACCGACACCTCGGCCACCTGCGCCACGATGGAGCCAAACGACTGGTGCAGCGCCACACCGCGCGCCCGTTGCACGCCCGAGGCATCGGGCGGCAAGGGCTGCCCCCAGCCCGCCAGCTCGGTCGCCTTTTGCAGCACCTGGAGGTGGCGCGGGTGCTTTTGCAGTAGCGCGGCGCGGAAGGCCACCGGGTCTTTCTTGGCCGCGTGGGCCGCCTCGTCCACAAAACTCTCTTTGAAGAACGCTTGGTGTGAATGCCCCACCGAGCGCCAGAAGCCCACGGGCAACGGCAGGTCGATGATCTCGTGCGCAATGCGCGCGTGGGGCCATTCGTAGGGCTGGTCAAACGCGCCTTCCGATGCGGTTTTGTCGGGCCCTGCGCCGGGCAGCCCGAAGGTGCGCGCCAGCACCTGCGGCACGATGGCCTGGCCCACCGACAGGTTGTGCCACGCCACCAGCTGCCCCTGCGCATCAAAGCCCGCCTTGAAGCGCGCCATGCAGGCGGGGCGGTAGAAGTCATGCTGCGTGTCCTGCTCGCGGCTCCATAGCGTCTGCACGGGGGCGCCGCCAGCGGCCTGTGCAATGGCGGCGGCCTGGGCCACATAGTCCACCTCCAGCCGCCGCCCGAAACCGCCACCCAGCAGCAGTTGGTGCACGGTCACTTTTTCTTCGTCCATGCCCAGTGCCTTGGCCGCCGCCATGCGCGCCAGGCCCGGCACCTGGGTGGATGTCCACACCTGGGCGGTGCCGTCCTTGACCTGCACCGTGCAGTTGATGGGCTCCAGCGCCGCATGCGCCAGGTAGGGCGCGCGGTAGTCGGCGGTGATGCTGGTGGCGGCGCCCTGCATGGCCTGGTCCACATCGCCCGCACTGTGGTAGCCGAAGCCCTTGGTTTCGTCCAGCGCCTGGGCCAGCCGCGCCATCACGGCCTCGCTCGACAGCGTGGCGGCGGGGCCGTGGTCCCATTCCACGGTGACGGCAGCGGCGGCTTTCTTGGCGTGCCAGGGCGTGTCGGCAATCACGGCCACACCGCCTGTGCCGCCATGGTAGGGCGCCACGGCCAGCACCTGCTTCACGCCGGGCAGCTTTTGCGCGGCGGCGGCATCCAACCGGGCCACCTTGCCGCCCCGCGTGGGGCACATCACCACGCTGGCGTGCAGCAGGCCGGGCGGGTTCGCATCAATGCCGAACACGGCACTGCCGTCGAGCTTGCTGGGCGCCTCGATGCGCGTGAGGGGCTTGCCGATCAGCTTGAACTGCGCGGGTTCTTTCAGCACCACCTTGCCCGGCATGGGCTGCTGGGCGGCCAGCGCAGCGAGTTCGCCAAAGTTGGCGCGCTGGCCTGCGGCATGCTCCACCCAGCCTGCGTTGACCGTGCACTCTGCGGCCTGCACCTTCCACTGCGCGGCGGCAGCGCGGACCAGCATGGCACGCGCATGGGCACCGGCCTCGCGCATGGGCAGCCACAGGTCCTTGATGCTGCTGGAGCCGCCCGTCATCATCACGCCCACTTCGCGCATGGTCTTGGCCGTGAGCCAGCCCGCCACGGCCTTGATCGACCCGTCGTTGTCGGGGTGGAAGGGCAGGCCGTCCACCACGGTGGCCAAGTTGTTGTAGATGTCGTCGATGGGCGCCATCGCCAGCCGCACCTGCTTCCAGTCGGCGTCCAGCTCTTCGGCCAGGATGGCGGCCAGGCCGGTGTGCGTGCCCTGGCCCATTTCGGACTTGGCCATCATCACCGTCACGGTGTTGTCGGTGCCCACCTTGAGCCAGCCGTTGAGCGCGGCCTGGCCCGGGGTGGCGGGCAGCGGGTCTGCGGGGTGCAGGCGCTGGCGTGGGGGCATCACGCCCCAGCCAATCACCAGCGCGCCCGCTGTTGCGGCGCCGCCAAGCAGCACTGTGCGTCGTTTCACCATGGGTCGGTTCCTTTGTGGCTGGGTGTGGGGCCGTGGCCACCATCGTAGGCGGGGCGGGCATTTCCCCCACGGCGCTGTGGTTGCCGAAGATTTTGACTATTTTTGGCCGTTACCGCGCATTGGGTATGCCCTAATAGCTATTAAATGCATAGCGTTTCGCCTACCCGACACAGGCGTTGCCTGCAAGCTGCGCTTTTCCGTGGCGGTGCCAGCGCGTACGCCACCCGGCGTATTTCCCAAGCAGGCCCTGCTCTCCAGAATCCATTCCATCGCACTACACAGCCCACGGCAATCCACCGGGGGCCAGGGCGAGGCGGTTTGAACCCTTACCTACCGGAGAAGCACACATGCAACGTCGTTATTCCCTCAAGGCCCTCGCGGCCGTCGCTACGCTCGCTGGCCTGTCTGCATTGCCAGCCCATGCCCAGGAGACCATCAAGGTCGGCATCCTGCACAGCCTGTCGGGCACCATGGCCATCTCCGAGACCGTGCTGAAAGACACCGTGCTCATGGCGATCGACGAGATCAATGCCAAGGGCGGCGTGCTGGGCAAGAAGCTCGAACCCGTGGTGGTGGACCCGGCCTCCAACTGGCCCCTGTTCGCCGAAAAAACCAAGCAGCTGCTGGGGCAGGATAAGGTCTCGGTCATCTTCGGCTGCTGGACATCGGTGTCGCGCAAGTCGGTGCTGCCCGTGGTGGAAGAAATGAACGGCCTGCTGTTCTACCCCGTGCAGTACGAAGGCGAAGAGCTGTCCAAGAACGTGTTCTACACCGGTGCCGCGCCCAACCAGCAGGCCATCCCTGCGGTGGACTACCTGATGAGCAAGGACGGCGGCAGCGCCAAGCGCTGGGTGCTGCTGGGCACCGACTACGTGTACCCCCGCACCACCAACAAGATCCTGCGCGCCTACTTGAAGAGCAAGGGCGTGAAGGATTCGGACATCGATGAAAAGTACACCCCGTTTGGTCACTCTGACTACCAGACCATCGTGGCCGACATCAAGAAGTTCAGCCAGGGCGGCAAGACGGCCGTGGTGTCCACCATCAATGGCGACTCCAACGTGCCCTTCTACAAGGAGCTGGGCAACGCCGGCCTGAAGGCCAAGGACGTGCCGGTCGTCGCGTTCAGCGTGGGTGAGGAAGAACTGCGCGGCGTAGACACCAAGCCGCTCGTGGGCCACCTCGCTGCCTGGAACTACTTCCAGTCCATCAAGAGCCCGGACAACACCGCCTTCATCAAGAAGTGGAGCGACTACGCCAAGGCCAAGAACATCGCTGGCCACAAGGACAAGCCACTCACCAACGACCCGATGGAAGCCACCTACATCGGCGTGAACATGTGGAAGCAGGCTGTGGAGAAAGCCAAGAGCACCGACGTGGACAAGGTGATCGCCGCCATGGCCGGCCAGACCTTCAAGGCACCGTCGGGCATCGTGAGCAAGATGGACGAGAAGAACCACCACCTGCACAAGAGCGTGTTCATCGGCGAGATCAAGGCCGATGGCCAGTTCAACGTGGTGTGGAAGACCCCTGGTCCTGTGAAGGCCAAGCCATGGAGCCCTTACATCGAAGGCAACGACAAGAAGAAAGACGAACCCGAAAAGAAGTAAGCACCTGCAGTGTGCCCAAGAGGGGAGGGCGCCTGTGTGCGCCCTCCCTTTTTCTTTGACACCCGCCTGCCACCGAGAGCAGGCCGAACGGAATTTTTCTTATGTTGCGATGTTTTCTGGCCATGCGCTGGTGCCTGGTCAGCCTGCTGTGCCTGGCGGGCAGCGCCCACGCTCTCACCGCCGAGCAGGCCCTGGCCATGGCTGCGGGCGAGACCGACGACCGCGTGGCCGCCGTGCAGCAGGCCGTGGTCGAGCCCAGCGAGCGCACCGCCGCGTTCCTGCAAGCACTGGCCGATGATGCGGTGAAGGTCGCCGGTGGCAAGGCCGTGATCGTGCGGGACGACAAGGGCATCGACCCCGTCACCGGTGCCGAGGTGCCCCTGCCTGCAGATGCCGAAGACATCATCAACAACAACCGCATGCGCGGCGAGATCGATACAGCCCTGGCGGGCCTGGCGCTGTTTGGCAAGGACGAAGCCCAGCGCATGGCCGCCGCCAAGGCCCTGACCAAAGAGCCTGATGCGGGCCGCCTGCCCCTGCTGGACAAAGCCCTGGCGCAGGAAACCAGCGACAAGATCAAGGCCCAGCTGGAACTGGCGCGCGCCGCCACCTTGCTGGGCAGCGACGACGCCGCACAGCGCATCGCTGCCGCGCAGGCACTGTCGCTCAGCGCAACGCCCGATACACGGTTGCTGCTCAACGAACGCGTTACCGTTGAAGAAGACGCCAAGGTCAAGGCCGCGCTGCAAGCCGCACTCAAAGCCATCGACGGACAACTCGCCTGGGGCGAACGCCTGGGCGCTGCGTTCTCGGGCATCAGCCTGGGCTCCATCCTGCTGCTGGTGGCGTTGGGCCTGGCCATCACCTACGGCCTCATGGGCGTGATCAACATGGCCCATGGCGAGCTGATGATGATCGGTGCCTACGCCACCTATGTGGTGCAGGGCATCTTTCAAAAGTACTTCCCGGGCGCGTTCGACTGGTACCTGGTCGCCGCGCTGCCGCTGGCCTTTGGCGCATCCGCCGCCGTGGGCGCGGTGCTGGAGCGGGGTGTGCTGCGCTTTCTGTATGGCCGCCCGCTGGAGACACTGCTCGCCACCTGGGGCATCAGCCTGGTGCTGATGCAGCTGGTGCGCACCATCTTCGGCGCGCAGAACGTGGGCGTGGAAAACCCCGCGTGGATGAGCGGCGGCGTGCAGGTGCTCTCCAACCTCACGCTGCCCTACAACCGCCTGGTCATCATCGGCTTTGCCATCGCCGTGTTGCTGGGCATGGGCTACCTGATTGCGCGCACGCGCCTCGGCCTGTTTGTGCGCGGTGTCACGCAGAACCGCCCCATTGCCTCGTGCATGGGCGTGAACACTGCGCGCATAGACACCATGGCCTTTGCACTGGGCTCGGGCATTGCGGGCCTGGCGGGCTGCGCGCTGAGCCAGGTGGGCAACGTGGGGCCGGACCTGGGGCAGAGCTACATCGTCGATGCCTTCATGGTGGTGGTGCTGGGCGGCGTGGGCCAGCTCGCGGGCACGGTGTATGCCGCGCTGGGCCTGGGCATTTTGAACAAGTTCCTCGAAGGCTGGGCGGGCGCGGTGCTGGCCAAGATTGCGGTGCTGGTGTTCATCATCATCTTCATCCAGAAGCGGCCGCAGGGCATCTTCGCGGTCAAAGGGCGTACGGCCGACTGAAGCACCAGAGACGACAGATCATGACTACGCCAACCTCTCCCAACATCCAACTGCCCGCACCGGCGCCGCTGCTCACGCGCGGCGGCTGGTCGGCCTTCATCGTGGCGCTCATTGTGGTGTGCGCCGTCGCCCCCGTGCTCAACCTGTGGGTGCCCGCAGGCAGCGTGTTCCACCTCAGCGACTACGCCGTAGCGCTGCTCGGCAAGATCATGTGCTACGCCATCTGTGCGCTGGCCATGGACCTGATCTGGGGCTACACCGGCATCCTGAGCCTGGGCCATGGTTTGTTCTTTGCGCTGGGTGGCTACGTGATGGGCATGTACCTCATGCGCCAGATCGGCCGCGACGGCAACTACAAGAGCGACCTGCCCGACTTCATGGTGTTTCTCGACTGGAAGGAGCTGCCCTGGCACTGGGCACTGTCTGACAGCTTCATCGCCACGCTGATCCTCATCGTGGCCGTGCCGGGCGTGATCGCGTTTGTGTTCGGCTACTTCGCCTTCCGCTCGCGCATCAAGGGTGTGTACTTCTCCATCATCACCCAGGCCATGACCTATGCGGCCATGCTGCTGTTCTTCCGCAACGAAACCGGCTTTGGCGGCAACAACGGGTTTACCGACTTCAAGCGCATTTTGGGCACGCCCATTGCCACGCAGAACATGCGCATGACGCTGTTCGTGCTGACGGGCGTCACGCTGCTGGGCTTCTTCCTGCTGGCACGCTGGCTGGTGCGCAGCAAGTTCGGCCGCGTGCTGCAGGCCGTGCGCGATGCCGAGAGCCGCGTCATGTTTTCAGGCTATTCGCCCCTGCCTTACAAGCTCACCATCTGGACCATCAGCGCCATGATGTGCGGCGTGGCGGGCGCGCTGTATGTGCCCCAGGTCGGCATCATCAACCCTGGCGAGATGAGCGCCGCCAACTCCATCGAGATCGCCGTGTGGGCGGCCGTGGGCGGCCGCGCCACGCTGATCGGGCCCATCGTGGGAGCCTTCATCGTCAACGGCGCCAAGAGCTGGCTCACGGTGACGGCGCCAGAGTTCTGGCTGTACTTTCTGGGTGCGCTGTTCATTGCTGTGACGCTGTTCCTGCCCAACGGCGTGGTGGGCCTGGTCAAGAAGTTGAAAGATGGCAACAACAGCAACAAAAAGGGAGCTGCGCAATGACGCCTGATCTGATGGAGGAAGGCGCGCGGCGGTTGCAGAAGACGCTGTCGCCTGCTGTGCTGGGCCAGACCGAATCCGGCGGCCGCACCGCAGGCTTCTCGCGTATCGCCGTGCCCGGCGAGGTGGATGTGACCCATGGCCGCATCCTGTACCTGGAAGACGTGCATGTGAGCTTTGACGGCTTCAAGGCCATCAATGGCCTGAGCCTGGACATTGCCCCTGGCGAGCTGCGCTGCATCATCGGCCCCAACGGTGCGGGCAAGACCACGATGATGGACATCATCACCGGCAAGACGCGGCCCGACAAAGGCACGGTGTTCTTCGGCTCCACGATTGACCTGCTGCGCCACAACGAGCCCGAGATTGCCAGCCTGGGCATCGGCCGCAAGTTCCAGAAGCCCACGGTGTTCGAGCAGCTCACGGTGTTTGAAAACCTGGAGCTGGCGTTGAAGACCCACAAGGGCGTGAAGTCGAGCATGTTCTTCCGCCTTGATTCCGCGCAGTCGGACCGACTGGCGGAGGTGCTGCTCACGATTCATCTGGCCGATGGGGTGACGCGGCAGGCGGGCAACCTGAGCCATGGGCAGAAGCAGTGGCTGGAGATTGGCATGCTGCTGATGCAGGACCCGAAGCTGTTGCTGCTGGACGAGCCGGTGGCGGGGATGACGGATGACGAGACGGCGCGGACGGCGGAGCTGTTCCTGACCTTGAAGGGCAAGCATTCGCTCATGGTGGTGGAGCATGACATGGGGTTCATTCGCACTATTTCGGAGAAGGTGACGGTGTTGTGTGATGGCTCGGTGTTGGCCGAGGGCACGCTGGATCAGGTGCAGGCGGATGAGCGGGTGATTGAGGTTTATCTGGGGCGGTGATGGTGGTGTTCCCCTCGGTTCCTGTCGATTGGCTTGGTGCTCTTGAACCGTTCGGGCTGAGCTTGTCGAAGCCTGGGCGCTGCCTTGGAGCCGTTTGGGCTGAGCCTGTCGAAGCCTTGGCGTGCTGGTTTGGAAAGCGTGCTGGAGTCGAGGGCGGGAGCCGGGAGTCGCCCGGCGTGCGAGTAACTTTCTTTTGCTTCGCCAAAAGAAAGTCACCAAAGAAAAGGCGACCCCCAGTCTGCGGCCCCTTCGCTGTGCGAAGGGGCAAACCTGCGTCGGGGCGGTTGCGGGGTGCGCCGTGGAACTCGCTTTGCGCTGCGCGCGCCGCTCGGACAACC